>CAZVCD010000070.1:0-12290 GCA_964625675.1 uncultured Victivallales bacterium
GATTTATCTTGATTTAGGTATATTATGAGAAAAACTATTCTTACTCTTTCTTTTTTTTCTGCTTTGCTTTTTTTTTCAAGTGCGTTGGAGGCCAGGGTATATACAGGGCTTGAGGTTTTTCTATCCAAATACCAGAATCTTGTCAAAGGTAAACGTGTTGGCCTGATTACAAATCAGACAGGACGCGATGCCAAAGGACGTTCTACAATTGATTTGCTCTACAATTCTCCTAATGTTAACTTAGTTGCCCTTTTTGCACCGGAACATGGTATTAGAGGAGTCGTCAAAGCAGGTGAACATGTGGATAGCGGACGCGACAGGAAAACGGGGCTGACGATTTATTCGCTATATGGTGGAGCAGATCATAAACCGCCACAATCGGCGCTTAATAAAATAGATGTTCTTATTTATGATATTCAGGATGTCGGCGCGCGCCCCTATACGTATATATGGCATATGGCTGAATGTTTAAAGTCTGCCGCTGAAAACAGAAAAACTATGATTGTACTCGATAGGCCTAATCCCGGTGGAGCAAATGTAATAGATGGACCAGTTAATGAAAAAAAATTCATCTCTTTTATAGGCCTGTACCGGATACCTTATGTATACGGTATGACTGTGGGAGAGCTTGCTCATTATCTTAATATAGAGGAAAAAATTAAGGCTAAACTATATATTGTTCCTATGCTTAATTATCGCAGAGGTATGTCCTGGAAACAGACAGGTTTGCCTTGGACAGCGCCTTCTCCAAATATCCCGACACCTCAATCCGCTTACTGTTTTGCCACCACCGGTGAGATTGGAGAATTAAGGTTTGTCAGGATTGGTATTGGAACAAGTGCCGCTTTCAGGGTTATTTCTGCTTCATGGATTAAACCTAAATATACAGCAGCAGCTTTGAATAATTATAGGTTGTCGGGTGTCAAATTTCTTCCTGCCAAATTTAAAGGTGTCAATGCCGTTCTGATAAATGTTACGAATCCTGCTAAGTATAGACCTGTTACTGCTGCAATAGCGATATTGTGCCATTTGAGGAATATTTATCCCGATAAGTTTATTACTGCTTTTAAAAATAAAAAGAACATTAAGGCATTTAATAAGGCAATTGGTAATGATAAAACAGTAAAATATCTTAAAAAGGGTAATACTAGCAAGGAGATTGTCAGTTCCTGGTACAGAGACCTTAAAAAGTTTAATGTTAAACGAAAAAAATATTTAATATACTAAAATATGAAATCTGGTGATTTGTTGATTGATTCAATATCGCTAGATCACTAAATAACTAAATTACGAAATATAAATAATAAGGGTTTTAATATGAAGAGAGAGTTGATACGTGATGTGCTGAAAAACACCAATGCTGATGTTTCAGTGACAGTTGCGGGTTGGGTAAGAACAAGACGTGATTCTAAAGGTGGGTTTTCTTTTATTGAATTGAATGATGGTTCATGTTTTGGAAATCTGCAGATCATAGCTGATGCAGAACTTGAAAACTATAAAAATGAAATAACAAAACTTTTTCCGGGCAGTTCCATTTCAGCTACAGGGAAACTTGTTAAATCCCAAGGCGCCGGTCAGGCTATTGAGATGAAAGCGGAAACTGTTAAAGTACTGGGCTTTTGTCAACCTGAAAAATATCCTCTTCAAAAACAAAGAGTATCTTTTGAACGTCTGCGTGAAATAGCTCATTTGCGACCAAGAACTAATTCTTTCGGTGCACTAGCCAGGATAAGAAATAATCTTGCTTATGCGACGCACAAATTTTATCAGGAAAGAAATTTCTATTATCTGAATTCTCCGATTGTAACCTGTAATGACTGTGAAGGGGCAGGGGAGATGTTTCAAGTAACGACTCTTGATATGGAAAAGCTGCCAAAAAAAGATAACGGAAAAACAGATTATTCGCAGGATTTTTTCGGGCGCCCTGCAAGTTTGACTGTTAGCGGACAACTGAATGCCGAGACCTATGCATGTTCTTTAGGTAATGTATATACGTTTGGACCCACTTTTCGAGCTGAAAACTCAAATACTAGAAGACACCTTTCTGAATTCTGGATGATTGAGCCTGAGATGGCTTTTGCTGACCTTGATGATGATGCTACTTTGGCGGAAGATTATATTCGCTATCTGATGAAAAGTGTTTTGGAAAATTGTGAGGAAGACTTAGCGTTTTTCAATCAGAGAATTCAGAAAGGGTTGATTGAAAGCCTGAAAAATATTGCAGATAGTTCTTTTGAAAGAATCTCATACACCAAGGCTATTGACATTTTGGAAAAATCAGGAGAAAAATTTGAGTTTCCTGTAAGCTGGGGTGTGGATATGCAATCTGAACATGAACGTTATTTGACAGAAAAACATTTTAAAACTCCTGTTATTGTGACAGATTATCCTAAAGATATCAAAGCATTTTATATGCGTATGAATGATGACGAAAAAACTGTTGCAGCAATGGATGTGCTTGTTCCTGGTGTAGGTGAAATTATTGGCGGAAGCCAAAGAGAAGAGCGTTTAGATTTGCT
The DNA here is from genome assembly GCA_964625675.1 of uncultured Victivallales bacterium. GTDB lineage: Bacteria > Verrucomicrobiota > Lentisphaeria > Victivallales > GWF2-38-69. Next base: position 2,520 of record CAZVCD010000070.1, read on the forward strand.
TGTTGATAGAATTAAAAATATTGGCCAAAATCCTGAAGATTACTGGTGGTATCTTGATCTACGAAAGTTTGGGACAGTTCCTCATGCTGGGTTTGGACTCGGATTTGAAAGAATGGTACAGTTCTGTACCGGTATGCAGAATATTCGTGACGTGATACCATTTCCACGTACACCGAGGAATGCTGAATTTTAGGAGAGGCTTACGCTTTTATAAGAAGAAAACAAGACCTATATGATCATATTAGGACATATAGGTCTTATAAAATGCTCTGCATTATTTGTGGAAGAATAACTAAGAAATCCAGAAGGCAGATAAATCGAAATCCCCTCCTGAGAGGGGACAAAGAGACGTGTAGGCGCATAATATAGTTTAAGTGTATAGGAATTTGCTTTTTAACTTCTTAATAATCAACATAATTGTAATTTCAAACAGAAGTAAAAAGACAAAAACAAGATTTATCTTGAAAGCGTCGCTAAAATTACATAATATGGTCTCTTAAATAGTCATTAAGTGCTTCTTCTGAGAAGCGCAGTTTACTGGATTTAGTGCAACCAACCCTGGAGCAGAATGAAACTCCTAAATTTCTATCAAGATGGTCATTTAGGTAGAAAACATACATATGTGCCCCGCATTCACAGTCAACAAGTACCTCAAGTTCTGTGTGGCATGTTGGGCAGTAGGCTTTAGTTATTTCTCCTTCTTCAAAGACCTCCCCAGAGAGGGTTATTATTTGATGTTCCTCAAGTATTGGGGAGACTACAATTTCAGTTTCTCTTTTATTTTCAGAATCTGTTAGAAATAGTTTTACACCTCTGCGCCCGTTAATTCTAATATCGCTCATTAAGCTGTGGCCTTCAGGACAAAAAGCCTCTTTTACTATAAAACGATTTCCTACAGCACCTAATTTAGGGTCGGAATCTTTCAGTTTTTTCAAGATTGGAATATGAAGTTTACCGTCTGGATCAAACATATGGCCCATAGCTATTCTCCTGTTTTTGGGATATTTTTACCTTTTCTAATGCAACTAGTTTAGAACATGATAATACACTATATCTTCAATAATTACTACAATATGTATATTAAAAAAATGTATGATTTTTGTTTTTTTTTAGGCTTTTTTAAAGTTTACTCTGCGTAATACAGTACTGTTTTTATTTAATTTATAGTCAATTTTGTTAGATATTAGGTTTTTATATTAGTGAAATATCATAAGCTTTGCTTTATAATATTATAGTTGAAAGGTCTTTAAACTAATATATGAGGAAGAATTATGAACAGAAAAATTATTAAAATCATTATTGCAGCATTGCTCTTTAGTCTAAGTTTTTCAGTGCTTGCAGTTCAGCCTTCTATGGCGCGTGGTAAGATTAATGGATTTACAGCTAATGTTATGGCTCCTTTAAAAATAAATCTTTCTGATCAGGAACAGGTTAATTCTTTTAAAGAACAGCTTCAGAATGTAAAAAATATAGGTGTTGATGCTGTCAGTATAGACGTATGGTGGGGGATGGTTGAGGGTTCTGGAGATCAGCAGTTTGACTGGAGTTATTATGATACAATGTTTAAGATAATAACCGATGCAGGTTTGCAGGTTCAGGCAATTATGTCTTTTCACAAATGTGGAGGAAATGTTGGAGATGATGTATACATACCAATACCTTCTTGGATATGGGCTGTAGCAGGGCCTGGGGGACAGTATGTTAATGAGCTTTATAATCCTGGTAATGATGAGGTTGTAGCGCTTTGGGCATCTAATCCTGATGCGGTTAATAAGCAGTACATCGAGTTTATGGACGCTTTTGAAAATCACTTTGCTGGTTATGCCGATAAATTACAGTCTATTAATATAAGCTGCGGGCCGGCAGGTGAATGTAGATATCCTTCATATAATAGATACGTAATAGATGGTACAACTTATGGCCAGGGTTATCCAACAAGAGGATATTTGTACTGCTATTCAGACCAGGCAATTGCTGCATTTCAAGATGCAATAGAAGAAAAATATAATTCTGTTAAGGCATTGAATAATGCCTGGGGAACGAAACTGGCTTCTTTTTCAGATGTAAAACCTCCATCTAATGGGGATAGTTTTTTTAATATTAAAGATAATACTGCTTATATAAATGCTCCGTATGGTAGAGACTTTATTGATTGGTACAGCAGTGAAATGGCAGAACATGGACAGAATATGCTGCAGTGTGCTATTGATGCTTTTGATAACCAGTTTACTGGAATTGAACTTGAAATTAAAATACCTGGTGTTCATTGGACAATGGGTGATCCTACTATGCCGAGATCAGCTGAAGTTTGTGCAGGCCTTTTAAATAGTAAACTTACGGTAAATGTTCCGGCTAATGGGTGCGGTCCCGGTTATTCTACACTTCTTTCTGCAGTTCAAGATATGAAACCTAAGGCTAAGAAACATCATCTCATGGTTTATTTTACCTGTCTTGAGATGTCCAATGAGAATTTTTATCCTGCGTACTCAATGGCAAGTGCCCTTGTTTTTGGAGTTGGTGAAGAAGCTCACGGTACTGGTACAGGACTTATAATTAAGGGTGAAAATGCATTACCTCCAAACGGCGGTTCTACTTGGGATCATGATGGTTTCTGGTGGAACATCAACAATGCTATTTCATGGTGTTGGTATGAAGGAATAACAATTTTAAGGGTAGGGGATGTTGCTGACGGAGCTCAGCGTGATTATTTTTCCAGGTTAATAAGTGATCATAAATAGAATGGTTTAGAATAATCAAATATAATTCTCCAGCTCGAGCTGGAGAATACCCTATATTTTAAGTGTACAGGAATTAACTTTTTAACTTATTCATAGCCAACAATATTAAGTAACGTAACAAAATAAAAAGATAAAAACAAGATTTATCTTGATTAGAAAGCATTCTTTTTCTTTTTTCTCTTCCATGCTTCGAATTCTTCAATGGTTCCCGGGTAATCGATGATTTCATTTTCAGATATTTCAATAATACGGGTAGCCAGAGTACTTACGAATCGATGATCATGTGATACAAAAATAATTGTATTCTTAACAAGTGACAGAGCGTAGTTTAATGATTCTATTGATTCTAGATCAAGATGGTTTGTCGGTTCATCAAGGACAAGAACGTTGCCTTCAATCATTAGCATTCTTGAAATGATTAGTCGTGATTTTTCTCCTCCGCTCAGAACGTTGATTTTCTTGAAAACATCATCACCGCTAAACAGCATTTTTCCCATAAATGAGCGAAGCGCGGTTTCGTCGGTATTGTCTTCGGCAAAAACCCTGAGCCATTCAATGGCTTTTTCTTTCATATCAAGCATTTCTGATGGTTCCTGAGGGAATACACTAAATTCGATGGTTTCACCATGAGTGATGGAACCACTGTCCGGATTCATTTCTCCAGTTAGAATCTTAAGCAGTGTTGTTTTGCCAACACCGTTGGTTCCGATAATAGCCACCTTTTCTTTAGGGCCTATCTCACATGAGTAATTTTTAAAAAGTTCTTTATCGTAACTCTTTGAAATATTATCTGCTATTATGACTTTTTGACCGAGACGGTTTCTTGTATTAAAACGGATATATGGTGAAACACGCGAGCTGGGTTTAATATCATTTAATTCAATATGTTTCAGTTCCTTTTGACGTGATGTAGCCTGTTTTGCCTTAGATGCATTGGCACTGAAACGTGAAATAAATATTTTAAGATCATGTATTCGCTTTTCCATTTTTTTATTCTGTTTTTCCATTTGTTCGCGCGCCTCGAGGTTGGCAATAGTGAAATCATCATAATTGCCTGTAAACATACGAATTTCATGGTAGTCAAGGTCAGCAATGTGTGTACTGGTCTGATTGAGGAAATAACGATCGTGCGAGATGGCAATAACAGTTCCCTCGTAATGTTTCAAAAAGCCTATAAGCCACTCAATTGATTCCATGTCAAGATGATTTGTAGGTTCATCCATTAACAGAATGTCGGGGTTTCCAAACAAAACCTGGGCAAGCAAAATACGTAGTTTAAAGCCTCCTTGAAGCGTATTCATAGGTTGGAAAAACAGATCCTCTGAGAATCCTAAACCTACAAGTAATTTTGCGGCACTTGCTTCCATTGTATAGCCGCCAGCATCTCCATACTCTTCCTCAATGTCACCACAACGCTCATTTTCTTCATCTGTTAGATCAGTCTTAGAATACAGACTTTCGCGTTCACAATGCAGATCCCACAGCTTTTTATTTCCCATATAGACGGTGTCGATTATAGAGCATTTATCAAATTCGGAATGATCCTGCCTCAGATAACCGAGAGAGCAATCTTTTTGAACAAATACTTCACCATGTGTAGATTCAAGTTGACCGGTTAGGATCTTCATAAAAGTAGATTTACCCGAACCGTTTGCTCCAATTAAACCATATCTGTTGGCATTTGTAAATTTTACACTGACATCTTCGAACAAAGTGTCCTGGCCAAAGCGCATTGTTACTTTTGATGTTGAAATCATATTTCACTTTACTTTATTTTTAATGAGAAGGGGGTAACCCCTTTTTTTCTTTAGTTGTATTCATAATTTATTTAAATCGAACACGCAATTTATATGGGTTAGCAAAATTTTCAAGTGCAATATAGGGATATGGTATAAGGTTTTAGGGGTTAGGGGTTAGGGGTTAGGGGTTAGGGGTTAGGGGTTAGGGGTTCCGCCGTCGCCAAGGCTTTGGCGGACAAGTAAGGTTTTAGGTATAAAAAAATTAACATCCTAGTTCCCCTCCTGGGAGGGGTTAAGGGGTGGGTTATCAATTAGCGTTCATTAGTGTATATTAGCTGTGCCAGGGCATTTTATCTCGGCGTAGCTCGATTAGAGCGAAGACGGAAGTCCGATAGGACGACGACTGGTGGTTAAAAAATTGTTTATTAGTGCTTTAGTGTGATATAACATCCCAGTTCCCCCTTCTGAGGGGGGGGGACACTTGTTCGCCAAAGCTTTGGCGCACGAGGAATGGGGGATTAGGTTTCAGTTTTTTTTGTTTTATGTCCTGGTTTTGCCAGAATTTCTACATAAAATGACTCTAACTGTTTTTCTTCAATTTTATCTATTAATTTGTTGAATTCAGATAAATCAACTACCTTGGATTCTTCTGGTGTATTACCGAATTTGCAGTCAAAATCCCAAAAGTCAACTCCTTCCGGCAACGTTTTTTTGCGTTCTCTCTTTATATACTTTTTGATATCATGTTTAGCAGCATCTATAAGCCTGGCTGTTTTTATTTTCGCGTGGGTTAACTTAAATGTCTTTTTCATATATATCCTTTTTTATTGCCTCTGGTGATGAATTAAATATAAAAATACTCTGGTCTGTAAAGATAATAAAGAACTAAGACTAAATTTTAAAAGCAGTTGGACTGTTTTATTTCACAGTTTTATAATTCTCGTAAATTTTAATCGTCCTCCAGAGGCGGATAAACCTATGGCGATCAACCCAAAAAAAACTTTGGGATAAATTGCTGATTTAAAAAGGAAAAGCTATTTCATTTTATACCAAATTCAGTTATAAATATATTACCCCTCGTTTGAGGTTTGTAAGTAATGTTAATCTCTTTGTGTGAATTAAAAAGAGAACTACAAATTATATACAGCTACTCTAAGATAAGGTAAAAAAAATGGAAAAGACCAATAGTTTAAGGCAGCCAAAAGCATTTTATATTATATTCATTTTGGAGTTTTGGGAGCGTTTTGGTTACTATGGCATGCAGGCTGTAATAACAATATATTTTGTACAGTCATTAGGTTTATCTGAACCGAAAGCTTTTGCTACCTTTGGAGCACTTGTTGCTTTGGTTTACGGTATGGTAGCTGCCGGAGGCTATATAGGAGATAAAATATTAGGTACAAAAAGAACAATAATTTTAGGTACAGCAGTCCTATTTATTGGTTACTTAATGCTGGGTTTATCTAATACAAATACTGTATTTTTAGCTTTGGGTGTTATTACTGTAGGTAACGGTTTATTTAAAGCTAATCCTTCAAGTTTACTTTCAAAGAGTTACGAAGAAAATGATCCAAGACTGCACGGTGGATTTACACTATTTTATATGGCTGTGAACCTAGGTTCATTCTTTTCAATGATACTAACACCTTATATAGCAGCTAAGGTTGGATGGAATGCAGGATTTCTTTTGAGTGCTATAGGCTTATTCCTTGCATTAGCAAACTTCCTTTTTTTCTATAAATCTTTAGCTAATATTAATTCATCTGCCTGCGTCAAAAAGATATCTCTCCTCAAATGGTTCATAGTTATATTATTAACAATTGCAGCATCATTTATTTCAGGATATTTACTTCAGAATGTGGGACTAGCAAATGTTATATTATGGACAATTGTGATAGTTGTTGTCGGTATCTATTTTAAATTTATGTTTAGGGAAAAAGGCATTGTACGCAAAAGAATGATCGTAGCATTTATTCTTATGCTTCAGGCTATAGTCTTTTTTACTCTTTACCAGCAAATGCCCATGTCTCTAACTTTTTTTGCCATTCATAATGTGAAACAAAGCCTATTGGGCATGACTATTCTTCCGGCACAGTTTCAAACCTTGAATCCTTTTTGGATTATGGCATTGAGTCCTGCTTTGGCTATTTTGTACAATAAACTTGGGCGCAAGGGGAAAGACTTTCCTGTAGCAAAGAAGTTTGCAATGGGAATGACATTTTGTTCACTGGCGTTTCTTCTATTATTCTGCTGTAAATTTTTTGCGGATTCAGCGGGAATGGTATCGGCATGGTGGTTGGTAGGAAGTTACTTCTTTCAGTCAGTCGGTGAGCTTTTGATCGGTGCTTTGGGAATGGCGATGATTGCAGAACTTGTTCCACAGAAAATAATAGGTTTTGCTATGGGGATGTGGTTTCTTAAATCTGCTATTTCAGGAATGACAGGTAGTATGGTAGCAAGACTTACTGCTATACCAAAAGATGTGACTGGCGGATTTAATTCTCTCAATATATACACCGGAGTTTTTTGGAAAATTGGTGTTATTGTAGCCATTGTTGCTTTAATTATGTGGCTGACAAGTGGCATGCTTGTTAAATATATCAGTGGAGGAGATGTGGATGTAGCTGAGGCAACTCTGGAACCTGAAGGCGATTGCCACCACAAAGCTGAAGAGACGGAAAAGAAAGCTGGTGCGTGATATACAATAAATATTAAATACGAGAATTAACCCTAATAAAATAATATTAATGGAGAAAAAACAATGAAAAATGACAGGCTGATGAAAATCTTAGTGATGCTTATGGTGGGACTTATATCTATAGGATTATACGCTGTAGATGAAGTATCTCAGGAAGGTGTACCTTATAAAGCGATGGTAAAGACCAAAGTCAAGCTTGGTGAAATGGTTAAAAAAGGCCAGATTCTATTCACTGTTGAGCTAGCTCCATTAGAAATAGAAAAAGAAGTTGATGAGAAAGATGTTATATATACGAAAGACAGATATGAAAGAGATGTATTTCTCCATAAGCACCATGCTGTGAAATTTGCAGATTACCTTAAAGCTAAAGGTAATTACCTGGCAGCTGTTGCGGCTTTAAAGACAGAGGAGTTGAAAATCAAACATGGAACTGATACTGCTCCATTTAAAGGTGAAGTAACAAAGATAGTTGACTATACCGGTTCAGCAGTTCCGGATGGTGGTGAAGTAATGGATGTTACTAAAACAGACAAACCAATACCAATTACAAAGCCGGCTGTAGCACAGGTAATGAACAGGTGGGAGCAACCCATTATAATGAAAGTTAAACTCGGACAAAAAGTCAAAAAAGGTCAGCTTCTTTTTTCGACCAGCACAAAAGAGTTAAAATTACTATTAGCCAGTGATGAAGAAAAGTTAAAGCTTCATGATGCTTATTTAAAAAGCATTACAAAAAACTATAAAATCCATGCCGTTTCCCGTGATGCCTACGAAACAGCTAAAAACCTATATGCTAAAGCTTTAGGTGCAGTCAAAACTGATTTGGATAATATAAAGGAAAGTAGTTCCTTCTCTCCTTTTGATGGTGTAGTAACTAATATAATTAGCTATAGCGGTTCAACACTTGCTGCTGCTTCAGACGTAGTTGATGTTACCAAATCACCTGCTACATCAAAGAAGTAAAAATATAAATAATTATTTTTATTAAATAAGGACTGTATGTTTAAAACTTACAGTCCTTTTTGGTGTGCCCAGCATGTTTGTATGCTTGATGGTTAAAGTCCATTGTACGGCGCCAGTTAATAAGAGCAATAATTTAGGCCAACTTTATTGTTCTAAGAAGACTTTTTTATGCTGTTTTTTAAGATTACTCTATTGGTAATAAATAACTTACAGTTCGCGAATCCGGTTAAACCCCAATCAGAGCGGTGCCGATGTTCATTACCTTTTATAAATTATTGATCTGATTTTTTTTAATTGTTTTTTGGTTATATCAGAATAAGCAGTACTAAATTCCTGCTTACACTGCACAAGATTAATACCCGTCCTATATATCTCCTGTCTTCTTTTTAGCCGATAGTACCACCTAATGTCGACAAGATAATTCTTTGTTAATCACGAGTCTTATATATCGTAGTATACCAAATGAATTATTCATTTTAACCTTCTTGGATGACTACATTAAAAGACAGATAAATAATAATGATAAAGCACATAATACAAATTACTTATGAAGATTCCTGTCGTATGGCTTTAAGAATCAGTACGCGAGCTATGTGAATAGATCAAGCAGCAAAAAGGGTTTGAAAAAAAACAGAATAAGCTTATTTTAATCAGGTCAAAATTATATTTAAGAAATCTAGAATTCTTAAAAATCTAATTATCCTTAAGTTAAATTTATTTTAGAATCACACTAAACCCTGAAGAGGCTCATAAAGTCAAAACTAATATAATAAATAAAAACTTAACCAGTAGATGCATTTAATATTTTTTTATTCAGCCGCAAAAAAATAAGTTATCAAAAATGTTATACAAAAAAGGAATAAGATAAAAATGAACAAAACAACTATTCTATCAGACAAAGAATATCAATTAGCCTTTGATATAATGAGAAAAACTTCTATACATGAAAAACATGTATTTAAAAATTTTAGGGATAATATTGCAGCAAATATAAACGTTAAAAATTTATTTTTAGATATAGGAGCTGGACCAGGAAAAATTACAAAACAAATATCCCCTTTATTTAAGAATACAACAGTTATAGAACCCAATGAAAATTATTATTCAACTTATGATGTTTTAAAATGGGACTTAATAACTTCTGATTTTTTAAAATCATCCTTTTCTTCAAAATTTGATTTTATTCTTTGTTCTCACGTAATGTATAACATGACAAACAAATATATGGAAGAATTTATTTTGAAAATAAACGGATTATTAAATACAAATGGAATATGTCTCATAGCCATTGAAGCTCCTAGTGGAGATTCATATAAAATGCTCAAACATTTTAATAGCAAATATAAAGCCAGTGATGAAATCAAAGATTTATTAGAAAAAAATAATATTACTTTTGAAAAAAAGACTAAACCAAATTCCTTTTATAGCTCTTCCTTTAGTGATTTTTTTGCTTTATGTAAATTTCTTGTATACGAAAATGTATCTTTTGATAAACTTTCTAATAATTTGAATAAAGAATATTTTGATGAATTAAATGAAGAAATAAAAAAAATTGCTTTATCATATAAAAGAGATTCGCTATATAAACTATCACAAGACGAAGATCATTTTATAATAAAAAAAACTGCTTAAC
>CAZVCD010000071.1:0-12077 GCA_964625675.1 uncultured Victivallales bacterium
CTACCATCGCAATTTTGCAATTACCTCTACCGTTTATTTTTTAACAACCTGAAGTTTGAGTAATCTCATAAGTGATTTCACAGTAGAACCCTGTACCAATAATGTAAATAAAACAACTCCCAACGTCAATTCAACTATTAGCTGTTCATCCTGAAAATGATGCGAAAGACTAAGAGCTAAAGCTAATGGAACTGCCCCCCTAAGACCTCCCCAGAATATCACAGTCTTATATTTATTATCAATTCTCTCACTTTTAAATGAAAGAATGTACGGGACCCAGAAGACTACAATTAGTCTCGCAATGGTGACTGCTACAATTGCTATTGCTATATATAAAAGAAGATAGTTTGAATGTCCTATTAATGTAAAAAGATGTAATTCAGCTACACCTAATAACAGAAAAATAAAGCTATTACAGACAAATGCTGCATACTCCCAAAAATGTTTCAGGTATTCCTTAGTTTCTAAGGTAAAACGACCTGAACCATGCCAGCTGAGCATTATTCCCGCAGCAAGAACAGCCATGACCCCTGAAACATCTAAATAATATTCTGCAATAATAAAAGAAGAATATGCAAGTATGGTGGAAAGCGCTAACTGAACAAGTGGATCATTCTTTGATATTTTTATGATATTAATAATAATGTATCCAATAACTGCACCGACAATTAGTCCTCCGAAAAATACGGTAGAAAATTCAATCACTGCATTAGAAACACTATTTAAACTAAAACTAGTCCTGGTGATGATCATTGCTACAATTATGTTGAATAAAACAATAGCTGTTGCATCATTAAATAAACTTTCACCATCAACAAGAATTGTAAGGCGTTCAGGAGCCCCTAATTTTTGAAATAATGCAACAACAGCAACAGGGTCAGTAGCAGAAATAAGTGCTCCGAAAAGAATTGCAGTCCCCAAATGAAGAGGCGTAAAATAATGTACTGCTACACCTACGATTAATGTAGATATTACTAATCCAGGAACAGCAAGGCTAAGGATTGGAACCAGATTTTTAAGCAAAAGTTTGGCATCTATGTTGGTTGCAGCATCAAAAATTAAAGTTGGCAGTAATACAAAAACAATCACGTCATGAGTCAGACGAATATCAGCCACAAAATTCAGTGCTCCTATATCTTTTACTGCATATGCCAGTATAAGGCCTATCACTACAAGCCCAATGGTATAAGGAACGTTTATGCGCCTCAAAAATATTGCCGAAATTACAGCAATAAAGAAGAGAAGAAATAAAGCTAAAATGTGCGGGACAAAAGATTCAACCATAATTTACCGTATATATTTTTGGTTTTGGTTTATCACCAGAGTTTTACCCGCCTTTGGCGAGCGATTAAAATTTGCTGCGTTATACTTTCTACAATTTGTTAGTTATCTAAAACTATTTCACCCTGAATACAACTAAACTTGCTATTTGTATAAAAAAAGATTGTTGCTCATCAACCATTTTTTGTAAATATCGACATAAGTACCATCTCTTTTTATTTCACTAAAAGCATCTTCCCACTCACGAACAATCACTTTCGATGTTCCTTTAGAAATTGCTATATATAAGTCGCTTTCGTCTATTTCATATATTGGTAATATATCATCAGCAGAATGTCCAATATCTAGAATCTGCATTTCAGAACTTAGATCATCTGAAACAACTAATTGAACCTTTCCGTCCATTAGCGCATTAAGTGCTTCTTTTGGAGTCGAATAACTAATGATATTATTAAAACCTTTTTCTATAAGGTTTTCTTCTGAAGAAAAACCTTTGACTGTAGCTATTTTATATTTTTTTGCATCATTTAAACTGTCTATTTTAATTATATTGTCATTTCTACAATAAAAATAGTTATGAAAGCCCATAATTGGCCCTATCCAGTAAAAATGTTTCTCCCTTTTTTTGTTTTTTACTGCAGGAAATAGAATTACATCAGGATTATTCAATGCTGTTGTATAAGCTTTTTCCCATACCTGTATTTTAATATTTGTTTTTATATGCAATTCTTTTGCAATAGCCTTTACAATATCTACGGCCATACCTACAGGCCTACCTCTTTTAAGAAAACTCATTGGTGGATTTTGTTCAGATAAAAAGCTAAATTTTATTTTTTGAGACGCAGTATTAGTCGGCTCATTAGAACACCCCGTAATTAACAACAACAAAATTATTGAGCTGTATAACAGTAATTTCATATTCTTATAATTTCCTCTTATATTTACATCAAGATAAATAAAGTATAACCTATAGGTATATTTCTAATTATGTTAGCGACAAGTCAAACGTTACTTAACATAGACAGATTTCACATTTACGAATTCTTTCATTCCATAATATGATAATTCACACCCATAGCCACTTCTATTTATTCCACCGAAAGGCATTCTTGGGTCAGATCTGACAAAATCATTAACTGCACAAGCTCCGGCATTCAGCTCTTTTGCTACAATCCTGGTGCCGTTTTCTATATCAGCAGTAAAAACAGCTGCGCCTAAACCATAACAAGTATCATTTGCAATATTGATTGCATCCTGTTCATCTTCTGCAGTAATTATAGCAGCAACAGGCCCGAAAAGCTCTTCATCAAATGCAGGCATTCCTTTTTTTACATTAGTAAGAACAACTGCTGGATAAAAAACACCATTTGAATCATCAGGGGTTTCACCTTTGAACAGACATTTAGCACCCATTTTTATGCTTTCTTCCACCTGCCTATGAAGATTGTCTCTGAGATCATTCCTAGCCAGCGGTCCATATTTGACTTTCTCATCCATTGGATTACCAAAAAGTATTTCACTCATTCCTTCAACAAACAGCTTTTTAAATTCTTTCAAGCGTGACTTTACAACGATAAAACGCTTACCAGAAATACATGTCTGCCCTGAATTTACAAGTCTACTTATTATGCATGTTTCTACTGCCGATTTTAGGTCTGCGTCTTCTAATATTATATAAGGATCACTTCCACCCAACTCCATAACCGATTTCTTAAGGTATTTTCCGGCCAGCGTTGCTACTGACTGCCCTGCCCTCTCGCTACCGGTCAAAGTAATACCTTTAACAAAAGGATGAGCAATTATATTTTCAACTAGCGGAAGATCTACAAACATTGATAAAAATATATATTCGGGAAAACCGGCTTCCCTAAAGACACTTTCAATTGCTAATGCACATCCCGGCACATTAGGTGCATGCTTTAACAAACATCCGTTTCCTGCCATGAGAGCAGGAGCAGCAAACCTAAAAACCTGCCAAAATGGAAAATTCCAAGGCATAACAGCAAATATTACTCCAAGCGGTTCGAAGCAGGCAAAGCTTTTCTGAGCTTCTGTCTCTATTATTTCATCTTTCAAAAAAGCTTCTGCATTTTCAGCATAATAATTACAAACCAAAGCACATTTTTCAGATTCACCGCGTCCCACAGAAACAGGTTTCCCCATTTCCATAGCCATTATTTCAGAAAATTCTTTCTTGCGTGCAATCAATATTTCAGCTGCTTTTTTTAATAGATCAGTACGATATTTAAAACTTGTCCGTTTCCAGCCTATAAACGCAGCATGGGTTTGCTCAATAAGATTTTTTATTTCATCTTCATTGAGATATTTATATTTCCCAATAACTTTCCCATTATATGGATTAACAGATTCAAAAAACATTATCTATCCTCACCGTTTAACAGTTCTTATTACTTTTGGATCGCTTAAGAGTTTTTTTGTGTCCCCATATAGTGCGATTTCTCATATCATGTGGAACATATGTATTATCTATTTGTTCTTTTTTTATTACATCGAGATAGAGATTTGCCATTTTTAGCTCAATGCTACTATCTGAGTAAAATGATTTCCATGCATATTCATACATCTCCTGAAGTTTGTCTGGAGACATTTTAGCAGGTTTAAAAACAACTTCACCGGCAGTATATTTTTCCCAATTAGTGTGCAGTATGCGTCCCTGTTTCCTGAGAGAGTCGCATATATTGGAATGAGGAAACGGAGTCATAATTGTAAATTCAGCCAGATCAAGATCAATATCCATCAAAAAATCAACAAGCCTTTTTATATAGTCTTCATCATGTTCATCAAGTCCAAGTATAATAGTGCCTTCTACCCCAATTCCGCGCTCTTTCAGTCTTTTTATACGTTTGCGAATACAATCTGAAGTATCAAAAATTGCCTGATATACATACCAACATCCGGCTTCTGCAGCCAAGTCCAAAATTTCTTCATCATCTTTAATTGGATGTGAAATCCACTTTTTCTTTAATGGGATCATTGCTCTGAACAACTCTTTTTCCCATTCATCATCCTGTGCTAAGGAATTATCTACAATAAATAACCTATTATTATCAATGGTTTTAAGTTCCTCAATAAATTTATCTACAGGCCGTGGTCTGAATCGCCGCCCTCCTAAATATGGTGTACAGCATGGAAAACAGTTGAATCTGCAACCCCGGGAAGCATGGACAAGGTCCACCATTCTTACACCTCTATATTTATATAAGTCATCCTTCAGGAGGTCACGACGAGCAGGTTTGATAAGTTTTGTATCGGGGAATTTACCTAAAAAATTATATGTTTTTTTTAATCTACCTGATTTAAAGTCATTTATAACATTGTCAATATGTCCTTCAATTTCACCAAGAATAACACTATCGGCGTGCGCTACAACTTCTTCTGAATGAAGCATTGTTGCAATACCACCAAATATTACTGTTTTATTTCTAGCTCTAAATTCATCTGCTATTTCCCACGCTCTTGGCATTTGACATGTTAACATAACTGATATAGCAATTAAATCCGCACAGGTTTCAAAATTGACTTTTTCTACATGTTCGTCGACAAAATCCACCTGAATATCTTCAGGTAGTGCAGCTGCAAATACAATTGGCCCATGCGGAGGTAAATTAAATTTGGGCTGCTGTTTTAATTTGGGCCAACTTGGGTATATCAGGTTAATTTTCATTATTCTTATATCCGGGAATTTATTAACTGGAGATATTATGTTTTTATATTGTACAACTCATTAGAGTATATTATAGTAAAATCCTGATTTTTTTTGTTAGTTTTCTGGCAAAAACAATAAAATACAATATCCAAATTTCAAATAAATAGCTATGACCGAGAAAAGCAAATCTCAAATTAGAATCAGAAAGATTGGAGAATAAGAACAAACGTGGAACACGAAGTTGCTAAACTTTTTATTTCAAAAGTTTAGCAAAGTCTTTCACATAAAAAAAACTTCGTGGTCTTCGTGCGTTTCGTGTTAAAAAAGGTAGTTTAATGAAAAATAACTCTTTAATTGTAATAATGGGTCCAACCGGTTCCGGAAAATCAGAACTGGCTTTGAAAGTTGCTGAGAAACTACCCTGTGAAATAGTATCTGCGGACTCAATGCAGGTTTACAAGGGTATGGATATTGGAACAGCCAAACCTACTAAAATTGAACAGAGCACTGTAAAGCATCATTTAATTGATATACTTGATATTCAAAAGCGACTGGATGTTTATTTTTATGTAGAAAAAGCAGAAGCTGCGATAGAAGATATTCGAAGAAAGAACAAAACTCCTTTGATCGTCGGTGGCAGCGGGATGTACATTAGGGCATTATTGTATGGCCTGGATCCTTTGCCTGCCTCTGCCGAGTTAAGAGCAGAACTTCGTCAAAAATATGCAGGAGAAGACGGCATCGGCCAGTTAGTCAAAGATATGACTGATGCAGATCCTAAAGCGCTGGAAATATTTGGTAGTAATCAAAGAAAACTGCTTCGCGCCTTGGAAGTATTTAAATTAACAGGAAAATCTATAACACAACAGCGTGAGGCATGGGACGAAAACAAACTACGTTATCCTGTTTTTGCATATTTTACTTCGAGAGAACGAACTGATTTATTTGAAAGAATTGAAAATCGGACAGTTAAGATGTTATCAAATGGCTGGATTGATGAAACAAAGATTCTGGTTAAAAAAGGTCTATTTGAAACACCAACAGCCAGACAGGCTATCGGATATGAAATTATCTCTAAGTTTTTATCAAATAAAATTAGTTATGATGAAATGAGAATTCGGATTATTTCGTCAACAAAAAAATATGCAAGAAGACAGGAAACATGGTTTAATAACCAGCATCCAGAAGCACAAAAAATAGTTATGAAAACTGATATTGAAGCTCTTGCTAATGATATTTGCAGGAAAAAAAGATAAAGAAGATATTCTAATGTTTCTTTTTATCAGAATTTTTTTTGCAGTCTGATTTGTAAGAACAGCCTGAACAGGGGTCAGATTTACCCGTAACCAGGCGAATTATCCTATAGATAATAATAAGAACTGCTAAGACTATAATTGCCCATAAAATTATATTGCCCATAAATACTCTCCCCCATCTATGCATCCATTAAAGTTATGCGAAAAAATCATTTTAAAATTAATAATAATAGAAAATATATATCATAAATATTATTGAATATCAAATAGTAAAAATATATTATTAGTATATAGGTTTACTACTATTATTAATAATAAATAGGAGATACAGAGGAATGGCAATAACATATTTAACTAATTTATTCTTATCGTTTAAGTTCTCGGAGACTATTTCTCATAATTTAGCGTATATAAGCCTTTTATGTATAATTATCTTATTAAGCTTAATTATTAAGTTTATTTTTAAACAATTCCTACTAAAATTTCTTCATACTCTAGTCAAGCGTACTACAAATAAATGGGATGATACTTTTGTTGAAAATAATGTTCCCAGTCGTATCGCATTAATAATCCCTGCT
The DNA here is from genome assembly GCA_964625675.1 of uncultured Victivallales bacterium. Classification (GTDB taxonomy): domain Bacteria; phylum Verrucomicrobiota; class Lentisphaeria; order Victivallales; family GWF2-38-69. The sequence goes on from CAZVCD010000071.1 coordinate 6,783, forward strand.
GTCGTAATTTACACTTTTGTTGATTTACTGTTTCCAGTAAAATCTCTGGATATAGTAAAATTCATACATTTAGTTTGCCTGATTTATATAATAATAATATGTGTTGTAATAATAAATTCTATTTTAAATTCAATTGTACAAATATATAACAAATACGAAAGATCTCTGCAAACACCAATTAAAAGTTTTGTTCAAATGATAAAGATTATCATTGTTCTCGTTGCTGTGATTATAATAATATCACTGCTAATGCAGAAATCCCCACTGAATTTGTTAACGGGCTTGGGCGCATTAACTGCAGTTGCAATGCTGGTTTTTAAAGACTCAATATTGGGACTTGTTGCAGGAATCCAGCTTTCAACACAAAAAATGGTCTGCAAAGGGGACTGGATCACAATGTCTCAATTTGGTGCTGATGGAGATGTAATTGATATTTCTCTAACAACAGTAAAAGTACGGAATTTTGACAAGACAATTGTTAATGTGCCTACATATGCATTGGTTTCTAGTTCTTTTCAAAACTGGAGAGGAATGACAAAGTCAGGCGGCAGAAGAATAAAACGTTCAATAAACCTAGACATGAACAGTTTTAAGTTTCTAGATGAAAATGATATAGATCGTTTACAAAAATTTGTGTACCTTGAAGAATATTTAAATAATAAAGTTAAAGAACTCAATTTACATAACAAAAAGCTCAAAGTTAATATAGATCATTCTGCAATAAACGGACGCAGGCTTACAAATATAGGTACCTTTAGGTTTTACATCGAACAATATCTTAAACATAATAATAAAATCAGCGATAAGATGACATTTATTGTGAGGCAGCTTCAACCAACAGAAAAAGGCCTACCTCTACAGGTATACGTATTTACAAATGATACTAAATGGGTTAATTATGAGGGAATTCAAGCTGATATTTTTGACCATCTCCTTACGGCTATCCCTGAATTTGGTTTGTCTATTTACCAAGACCCCACGGGTTTAGACTTTAGAAAAGCTTATCAGAAGTCTTAGTTCTTTTCCGAAATTATGTTTTCTGTAGTGTTTAATGAGAGAAACCATTGCCTTTTATGAGAGAGTTTAAGAAATATAAGAAGAAGTATCATAGCTATCGGGCATAAAATAAGAGCTCCGTTCATTCTCCATTTCATTAGATAACCGCCTATTGGGGCGGCCAAACACCACATACCGGTCCCCACAATATATATAATTCCTACAATCGTACCTTGGTGTTTTTTACTTACATACGAAGAAAATAGGCTTAACAGAAGACAAAAGAGAATTACATCACCCGCTGCAACCGGAAGAGCAGATATCCAAATAACATAATGTGCCAGTGTGCTTCCCGGAAAAAATGAAGCCGCGTAAGTAATACATACACCAAAAGTTCCAATTACCGAAGAAACTATTATCAGTTGAGTATTTGAAAAATAGCGTTGGAGTATAGGTATAATTATTCCAGTAGATACGATTAACCAGATTCCAATCAATCCTACAAATATACCAACGGCAATAACACTGAAGCCAAAAACAGTTTTAGTTACAGCCGGCATGAAATTATAATATACACCCCATGAAAATTGGTCAAGAATATGTATTATCATCAATAGATAAATTATTTTATTGTTGAATAAATCTTTGATATTTGACACTTTAAAAAATTCTTTAGCATCTTGCTTGTTTTTAAAATACAGTGTTTCGGGAAACGTCAGTTTTGCATAGGCAAAAAGAAATAGAGATAACAACAAAAGTATAATAAAGGGCAGCATATAAGAGTATCCAAATGGTTTAAAATTACCAAGCCAGCCACCAAGCATTGGCCCTAACCCCACACCTATACCTATAAAAAACTGTAATAATGCCTGATTCTTCATTTTTTTACTGTTATCGGTAACATCATTTATGGCTGCGGTACATACAGGTCTCAATGCCCAAAAAAACGCATAAATACTGGCGCCTATAACAAAAACCCAAACTGCCTGAAAAATCATTGATAAAATAGTAAAAAGTCCTAGACAAACCATCGCTAAAACAGAAATGTAAATGATTTTTTTGCGCCCAAGCATATCAGACAGTGTACCGAATACAGGATTAGAGAGCATCCCGGCAAATCTGAATAGAGATATAAATAAACCAAAAAGGACACCGCGTTCAGCCATGGACAGTTCTGCAGGCAAAAGAGCTGAACTTTCTGAAAAGAATAAAAATGTTAGTATTGGGGTCGTCAAACCGGTGGCAAATTCAGATATAGAAAGGGTAACATAAACAGGCCGTATACGATGTGAAGGAAGCCACTCTTTGATTGTATTAAATAATGATATCATAATATTTTTTTCTGTCCTTACAATTTTTTTTTATTTATACCCATAGAGCGAAGGAGGAAATTAAACAAAAACAAAAATTTTAACAAGCCAAAGGCATGTACCTCCGGTATAACTTTATTTATACAATACTCTGATCCAACATTGAATCAACAACTTTAACAAAACCAGAAATAATTGCTCCATTCATATAATTCCCAGATTTGCCATATTCTTCTGCTGCTTCAAGACAGGTTTTATGAATATTTTTTATCATATCCTATACTACATAAAAGAAAACAATAGCTGGGTAATTTAACTTAGCTTTTAAATAAGATTATAATGAATGGGGTTCTATTTAGCAACTATCAGTTTAGCTAAAAGAAAGGGATAGCTGTTACTATCCTGGAATTAATAGGAGGAGTAAGTATAAATCACACAGACGTCACAACACAATCAATTTTAATAAAGTAATTTATATTCGAAGCATCATAACCACCTAAAAATTCATTTTCAATATTGACTTTCTCTTATTTCACTCTAGTTTTCATTGGTGTATACTCGAAGTTGATTGTTACCTTAAAAATATATCAAAGACTTAACAACAAGGTGATAAGACAAAAAAAAGTGAAACCATAAAATATAAAATACCATATACATTAGAAAACAACCTTTAACAGGAGCGGAATGTGCATTTAACTAAAAAAGAACAGCTAGCACGGCAAATGATATGTTTACCGCTGGATGGTTTGAATACTCTTGAGGAAGTAAAATCAAGAATAGAAGAATTAAGCCCGATAGTAGGATTATTTAAAATTGGAAAAGAATCTTATACTAGATTTGGTCCTAAGGTAATTGAGTTAGTTCACAATTATGGAACAGAAGTTTTTTTGGATCTCAAATACCATGACATACCTAATACAGTCAAAGGTGCCGCTAACGCCGCAACGCAGCTTGGTGTATTTATGTTCAATGTTCATGCATCTGGCGGGAAAAAAATGCTAGAAGCAGCAAGAGAAGGAGCTGCTACTGCTGCTGCTGAATACAAAAAAAGGCTTCCTAAAATTATCGCTGTAACAGTACTCACAAGCATTGATAACGAAATATTAAATAGCCAACTAAATATCTCTGGAAAAGTAGAAGAACAGGTTTTATCTCTAGCTAACCTTACAAGAGAGTCTGGTCTGGACGGGATAGTCTGTTCAGCTGCAGATCTTTATGCTATAAAAAATAAACTTCCAGAAGATTTTATGTACGTTACTCCGGGGATAAAAGGTCCAAATTCACTGGCAGGCTCTGATCAAAAGAGAGTATTTACTCCAGGTAATGCTGTTGAAGACGGAGCATCTATTTTAGTAGTCGGTCGCGCTATCACTGGGCATGCAACACCGGAAAAACGTTTAAATGCCGGATATGAAATATTACAGGACATAGCTAGAGTCCTATAATATTTTGACAATAAAATAGGTTCTTCTGCACTTTGAACAGTAAAAAAGAAAAACTTATATTATCGTACTTACTGCTATGGCTAAAACGATAGAAAACAATTTAGCAGGAATAATTGCATACTGGAAAACAGATGCTTTATCTAATGCAGGAATGGAAGGCTTTAATAATAAAATTAGATGGCTCATAAGACAAGCTTACGGGTTCAAGGATAAAGAATATTTTACTCTGAAGATCTACAATTTACCAAACACTAAAATTGAGCCTAATTTATGAGTTTTACTGTTTAAAGTGCAGAAGATGCATAAAATATCTATAAAAATTTGGATACTTTAAACTTTATGCTATGTTAATCTTACTTATAGTCTGCAACCAAACAAAGGATTAATAATGGATATTGCTCAAATCTCGAAAATTGACATTGTCGGTATTGAAGAAATTAATTTTAATTGCACCTTTTGCGGAACAGATTCATTCCCAAAATATAAAGTCAAGGTTAACGAAGAAAACGAGAATGAACACCAGGTTTGCTTACCTTGCCATAACCAAATAGCTAAAAGAGTAAGCAGTTTCAATAAAAAAAGAAGACGTAACTACTAGATTATTAGCACTGTAAACTGATACGCACAAAAAATATTTTTTGTGCGTATTTTATTTATAGTAAACCAGTCCAAAAAAAATACCCATCCTCCCTCTATCCACAAACACATTCATTTAATGCAAAAAACCCGCTTTCTCCTTGCTAAACCAAACGCTTTACAGCAACATTGAGAAGATACAGAGCCATATACCCTGTTTTAGTCTTAACAGGTAAATACCGGTCTTTCTCAAGCGAATCAAATAAATAATAGAAATCTACAACATTTCAAGTAATAAAATACAAATAATATTGTTTTATTTATTACATCCTAATTATAACTGATTTACAAAAGAAAACAGTATTCTACAAAATAAACTTTAATATAATTAACAAGTTATTAACATTTTTACTAACATTTAAATCAACTCTTTATGTTTCAATAAGTTAAGACATTTTTATACTATTCCTTAATCATCCTGCACCTGAAATAACAGCATAAAATATTCACCATAAAAGACTATATAACTCATCAATAATGTTTTATACCGAATAAATACAAACTACTGTCTATTTAAGTAAGAAAATAAACTTTTTATGAAAATTTGAGGTCAAAAAGCTTTTATTAAAATAAACCATAAAGCATGAATCTAGGCAGATTAAAAATAAAAGTAATCTTTTAGACTCTTATTTTACACTTAAATATTTCCCGAAAAATAAGCAAAAAAAAAATTATAAATGCAATTTATTAAATAATCAAACAATAAAATAAAAAAAAACTTAAAAAATAATTTAATAATAATAAACGGAACAATTAGAGCCTAATGTTTATAAATATTAACATACAATATGCTGTCTAGCTTAAAATGCTTTTTAGTAACATGCCTGACCATTATCGACGGAGTCGGATATCTCTGTCAGCAACAAGATGAATTTCCAAGTTTATGTCTAAGATGAATCACCAATAGT
>CAZVCD010000072.1:0-11572 GCA_964625675.1 uncultured Victivallales bacterium
AACAAGATGTCTTTATCGCCTACAACGACCTAGTAAAACGAAAAAACAGTCAATAGTTTGTTTTCACATGCGAGGCTTCACGACACAATAAAAGTTCACCATAAGGTATATTAAACAAAGCTAATCACTTGCAAACTAAATTTGTGACGTAACATTATATACAAATGTCTTAATTATAGTGACATTTGTATGTATACATGCTTAGAATTGTTTATAGCCTCATATGTAAGTTATAGAAGGTATATTATGTTTTACAAAGACAAAGTATTAAAAATTAGGAAAACAAAAAAGCTCAACAGCGGTTATGTAGCAAATGCTCTTAAAATAAGCACTTCAACGTTATGGAGTTGGGAAAATGGGCGTAGAAATCCAAGTAATGATAGCATTCGAAAACTAGCAAGTATACTCGGCGTTTCAGTTACCGAGATTTCTGATTTAAAACAGCACGTAACCCCCAACTATAATTCAATGTTATCAAATGAATTTGAAAACATATCCGAAATTTTTTCAAAAAATAAAGAATTTTTATTGATTAATCAAAATAAAAAAGCATTAGAGCAAATAAATAATGTTACAACAGAACTGGGTCGCATTGCTTCTGTTTTCAGAGCTATCATAAAAAACTTAAATATGATTTTTTATGTGAAAGATATTAATCTACACTACGTTATTGCAAATGATGCATTCATTGAAAACATTTCTTTGAATATTGATTATATTGTCAAAGGGAAAAAAGATACAGATTTTTTCTCCCTTGAAGATGCTAAATATTTAACAGCAGAAGATCATCATATTATAAAAACTGAAAAGCCGGTTTTAAATAGAGAGGGATATATTCCGGGATCTAGAAAAAAAAGAATAGGTTTAATTTCTAAATTCCCTTTTTATGATTCTTCAGATAACCTAGCCGGAATCATATGCATTATAGATGACATTACTGAGCGATATAAAGATTCTAAAATCAAAAGCCTCCTTGAGAACGCTTTAAATTGTTCAAAAGATGTAGTTTTTCTAAAAGAAGCAACCGGAGAGAGAAAATATATTTATATATCTGAATCAGTTAAAGAGCTTTATGGATATGAAAAAGAAACCTTTTTAAATGATCCTTTATTCTGGGAAACTAACTGCCTGCACCCTGATGATAAAAATATAGTTTTATCATTTTCAGATATAACGTTCAAAAGTCAAATTAAAAAATATCGTATAATTACTAAAACAGGTGAAGTGCGCTCTTTGGAAGCAAGTATTTTATGTAACGAGGTTTATGGAACTATATATATATGTGTAATTGAAAGACAATCCACAATATAACTAACGGAGATAAAAAATGATTAATCCCAAAATTAAAATACATTTATCTTATACCGGTGTAATTGATATTAAAAACGTATCGAACAACAGTGTTATTCAAATTAAAGCAGGTTCCACTATTGAGGACATTCTAAGTATGCTTGGAATAAAAAAAGAACATAAAAAATATATCATATCAATAGTTAACGAAAAAAAACAAAGGCCACCATATATTCTTCAGGATAATGATAACCTAAGCCTCTTTCTTCCAGTTGGAGGCGGGTGAACTTTAAACTATAATATAATAAAGGTAAATTCAGCCTGCCACAACGTAAGACACTAAAGATGAAAACTTAGAGATGGACAATATGAAAAAAGATGAATTTTACAGAGAATTAATGTCAAGAAATTATAAACCTCTTGACAAAATTCTATCTAAAACAACAGTAGGAATTGCCGGTTGCGGCGGGTTAGGTTCAAATATAGCACACATGCTGACAAGGTCAGGTATAGGCAAATTGATCATTGCTGATTTTGATACAGTTGTTATGTCCAACTTAAACAGACAGTTTTTCTTTGTTGAAGATTTAGGAAAAAACAAAGTGAATGCACTGGAAAAAAATCTTAAAAAAGTCAATCCATATATTCAGATAGAGAAGCATAATACAAAAATCACGTCAGATAATCTGTTCAATATTTTCCAAGATACATCAATTATCGTCGAAGCCTTTGATCAGGTCTCTCAAAAGGCTATGATACTAGATTCTTTCCTGGAAAGAGACGAAAAAGACAAATTTTTAATTTCCGCCTCCGGTATGGGCGGAATAGAATCATCAAACTTAATACAAACGAAAAAATTCGGCAATAATGTTTATCTTTGCGGGGATTTTTCCAATGATTTCAGTCTTGGTCTAATGGCATCAAGAGTTAATATTGTCGCTGCACATCAGGCAAATATGGTATTAAGAATTATCGCAAAAAAAAATACACCTTAATGACAACATAATAATAAGTTATAAAAAATCAACCTGTTTCTTTAGAGGACTATAATAATGAAATATCGCAGATTTAAAAAACTCGGCCTTGATATTTCCGCACTCGGTTTTGGGGCTATGAGACTCCCCATATATGACGGGGAGGCAAAAAATATAAATAAAGAACTGACAAGTGAAATAATGAGTTATGCATTTGATAATGGAGTCAATTACGTAGACACAGCTTATCCATATCATGAAGGCAACAGTGAAATAATAGTAGGTGATATTTTAAAAAATGGATATAGGGATAAAGTACATCTTGCTACAAAATCACCAACCTGGGCTATCGAAAAAACTGAAGACTTTGATAAATATTTAGATGAGCAGCTTAACAAACTACAGGTAAACCATATCGATTTTTATCTACTCCACAATTTACATTCAAAAGTTTGGAACAAAATAAAAAACCTCAATGTACTTGAATGGGGGCAAAAAGCCATTGCCGACGGTCGAATAAAATATTTTGGATTCTCTATACATGACTCTTTTGATGTTTTTAAAAAAATAATAGACTCCTATGACTGGGATTTCTGTCAGATTCAGTATAATTATATGAACGAAAAGATACAAGTTGGAACAAAAGGTTTAAACTACGCAGACTCCAAGCAAATTCCGGTTACTATTATGGAACCATTACTCGGCGGAACACTTGGCAGTTTTCCTGAGCAAATTCAAAAAATGTGGAATAAAGAAGCAAAAAATCCTATTGATGCAGCATTTCAGTGGTTATGGAATAAACCTGAAATAAGCTGTATTCTAAGCGGCATGAGCACCATGGAACAGGTAAAGCAGAACATAAGAAGTGCTAATTCCTCCGGAGTAAACACTTTAAATAAAAAAGATATTGACTTTATTTCTAACATTGTTTCCGAGTTTAATAAAATAAACCCAATTCCATGTACAAAGTGTAAATATTGCATGCCATGTCCAGTAGGGATTGACATCCCAAGATTACTGCACATGTACAACGCACTAAAAGTACATAAGGGAGCACAGAATTCGTTGAATAAAGCTTTGTATACAGGCACTATCCCTGTAGAAAACAATGCCTCCGCGTGCATAGCCTGCAAAAAATGTGAATCAAAATGTCCGCAAAATATTCCTATAGCAGAATGGATGCCTAAAATACATGAAACTTTTCTATCAGAATCATGATTTTATGTTCTACGTGAAAACAAAAAAATACCGCCATTATAGCGGTATTTAATTTTTTTTGTAATGTTTTATTTGTTAGTGAGCCATATCAAATACTACTTTGACTTAATAACAAAATAAACTTGTTTTAAAGATCTCTAGCTTTGTTAGTAACACCTGTATCAAGTACAACTCTGACTGGATCTCCAGGCATGAAAAGATATCTGCTGTTTTGATAATAAACTGTCTCACCATCCTTTAAACCTTTGCTCTCATTAGTTGTGAGAACAATTGCACTCATCTTAAGGCCGCCACTATCCTGCAATTTAATATATCTCACACTCGCTTCAACAGGATTGATTTCATCTGCCGTTTTCACATACACTTTTTTAAGCTTGAAAACAGGATTAATTGCACGAGTCATTAGCTGACCATCAACAACCATTAAAAATTCACCTTTGTCATCCTTTTGTACACATTCAATATTTACGCCCAGATAAAACATATTAGATGTATTTTGTTCATCGAGTTCGAAAGGAATAATAGGCGAGATATTATGAATTACAGGAACATCTTTTCCATCAATTTTTTCGACTTCATCCATTTTCCTGTAATTTGCTACCAGGAACATCACACCTTTATCTGTAATTGTTGTAAGTCCACGATATGGCCCTATTGCTCTGTCATAACCAAGAGGATAAATTGCTATGGGAGTATTTTCTCCATACTTGAAAGATTCCTCTCTAGTCATTTCTATTTCCACGCCAATGGGAATTAACTGTTTAACTTCAAGAACATCTCTATCAGCTGCCGTGGTATAACCACCTGGGAAAAGGACTTTAGTGACTACACCATCAAATCTTGCGTTGTAGGTAATCGTATCTAAAAGTTGCTTTGCAATTAGTACTGCAGCCTCATCAGCCTTAATCTGGGCTACAGCCTGCAGATAATCAGCTTTAGCGTTGAGAATATCCTGTTTACTTATAGCACTTCCACCGGAACGTTGTGCAATTACTTTGTATTTATCAAATAGCCCCTGTTTTGCCTCAAAATCAGCTTCACTCATATTAAGTGTAGCCTGAGCCTGAGCTAAGTTTGCACGTAAAGTAGCCCCCTCCATTTCAGCCAAAACAGTACCAGGCTTAATCACTTCACCTTTTTTATTAACAACAGGACCATTAAAAAGGGTACCAGGATGTACAACATAAATTACTTCTCCTTTGAACGTCTGGTCAATACCCATTTTTACATTAGTTGTACAAAGTGTTTTTACTGTTCCTTTATAATCTTTGGGGGATTTAAATTTCGATACATCAATGTCCCCATAAACTGTTCCCATAATAGCAAAAAATCCAACGACTAAGACTGCTCTTACAATAGTTTTTTTTGTTAACAACATTTACTCTTTCCTTCCGTTATTTTTTATTTAGGGTTGATTAAGCTAAATATTATTATCCAGAACTTTTACTTTCAATTGCTTTAGTTGGAAAAAATCATACCTAAAACTAATAAAAAGTTATTTTGGAATGTACATAAATTATAACAAATAGAACAGTAAAAGAAAACAAAGAAAACAAAGAAAACAAAGAAAAAGAAAGAAAAAGACAAACATCTATTATCATATCTAAGAAAAAATAGTTATTCATATCATTTTTTATATTTGACATTAGGTAGGGCGGTTTGTCTCTAAACCGCTTTTTTATGTGTGTGATTACCATAATTGGTCAGTCTGGATTTCATCTCTATGCAGATAGCACGACACGCTGACAGCTCCGAGACCTATCCATAGCTCCTTTTTTGTAGTAAAAATAACGAATTAGTACTATTTTTACCTAGAAAAAAGAAATACCTCAGCTATAATTGCATATATATTATACTGCATAATAAATTTAACTATATATCCACCTATAACTTATATTTGAAGTCTTCAGTGACCGTATTCAAAATAAAAGGTATTATTATGAAAAAATTGGCCGTTGTGGCAATTGGAGGCAACTCATTAATAACAGACAACGAACATCAATCTATTAAAGATCAATACAAAGCTGTATGCGAGACAGCCTGCCATATAGCTGACCTAATAGAAGCCGAATATGACGTAGTAGTCAGCCATGGAAACGGACCACAGGTTGGATTTATTTTAAGAAGAGCGGAAATAGCGGCGGAATTTGCTAATATACACTCGGTGCCTCTGGTAAATTGTGATGCAGACTCTCAGGGCGCAATTGGATATCAAATCCAACAAGCTATGGATAATGAGTTTAGAAAAAGACATCTAAAAGAAAAGCTTGACAACTGCCTTATCAAAGGAGAACTACTTAAAACAGCCGTTACAATTGTAACTCAGGTTGCTGTAGATAAAGATGATCCTGCTTTTAAAAATCCCTCAAAACCTATTGGGGCTTTTTATACAGAAGAGCAAATGAGAGAAATTATAAAAAAACACCCTGACTGGAATATGAAGAGTGATGCCGGACGAGGTTACAGACGCGTTGTCCCATCACCTAAACCGATTATGATACTTGAATTGGAAGCAGTTGAAATATTATTGAAAGCGGGTTTCTGTGTGATCGCAGCCGGAGGTGGAGGCATCCCGGTCATAAAAACTAAAGATAATCAGTGGGTCGGCATTGATGCTGTTATTGATAAAGATTTCGCTACAAGCTTACTGGCAAACCAACTGAGCGCCGATTTACTTGTTATATCTACCGGAATTGAAAAAGTATACATTAACTTTGGTAAGCCAACTCAAAAAGGTCTTAATAAAATAACAGTAAAAGATGCTAAAAGATATATTGAGGAAGGTCATTTTGCCCCCGGCAGCATGTTGCCTAAAGTTCAGGCAGCAATACTTTTTCTAGAAAACAGCGGAAAAGAAGCCATTATTACTGACCCGGAACATCTCAGAGATTCAGCCCTGGGATCCACCGGCACACACATTGTTCCGTAAAATGAAGAATGATTTTAAAAACAGTTTCAGCTGGTCTTTTTCCAGATATAACCTGTTTAACTTCTGTGAACTAGCCTATTACTACCACTATTACGGTTCATGGAGCGGATGGGATACTTACGCGCCCGAACAGGCAAAGAACGCATTCAGATTAAAACAATTATTTTCAAAAGAACTATGGCTTAATATTATCCTTAAAAAATCATTACTTAGCGCAATAAACAGTAAATCATTATCGAACAAGACTCTTCCAGCTGAGTTTGAACATCAATTACATAGAACATTATCTTTCGATATACGTTCCATTTATTCCGAAGAATGGGAAAATGACCCTAAAAGAATATGTATAGATGAGCTTTACTACAATGAAAGCAGTATAAACGAAGTTGTAGCCTGGATAAAAAACAAGGCAGCGGACAAAATTAAAATTCTCTGTGAATCCAGGATGTTTTATGACATCTCACGTCTTCCCTACCCTGCTTTCTCAAATACCAATAGCCCGTTATCATTCACCCTGGATGACATTCAAATATGGTGTTCTCCTGATCTAATGTGGAATTATCAGGGAAAAATAAATATTCTAAACTTAAACAATGGTTCCGGTTGGTCATTTTTAGGCGGCCTAAACATGCTATATGCCAAACAAAACCGTAACTATAAGCCCAATAGCATTACCTGCCATACTGTTTTTACCGACAAAGACAGCTGTTTTTCTGTATACGGCATTCGTTCCCCGAAAGAAATCGTAAATATCATTAGAGACAGTTCGAAAGAAATGCAGTCCAGATTGACATTTGATCAGAAAGCTTATATTGAAAATTTTCCAAAAACGACAGAACTAAAAAAATGTGAATCCTGTCGTTTCAAAGGAATTTGCCTAACGAAAAAAATTTAAAGAGCTAAATTCCTATACTATTTTATTTATAAAATCTTCCTTCCCACCTCTTTGTATTTAAGTATATATATTTTAAAACTCATTTGCTAACTATAACTTTTAGAATATTTTATAGATTGAATTTAAAAAAATATTATTTCTTAATTCATAGCTATTTAAATAATAAGGTGTAAAAAATGAATAAATTAGTTTTAGGTATTCCTAAAGGGAGCCTTGAGAACTCTACTGCAGAAATGTTCGCTAAAGCCGGCTACAAAATAAAAATCAATTCCAGGTCATATTATCCTACTATTGATGACGATGAAATTGAATGCATGTTAATTCGTGCCCAGGAAATGGCCAGATACGTTGAAGAAGGTATTCTTGACTGTGGACTTACTGGAAGAGATTGGATTGTTGAAAGCGGCGCAGATGTAGTTGAAATAACAGAACTTGTATACGGCAAAGTCGGCAGAAAACCTCTGCGATGGGTTCTTGCTGTTCCTGAAGGTGGATCAATACAGAAACCGGAAGATCTTGAAGGAAAACGTATCGCCACAGAAGCGGTTGGTATGACAAAAAAATATCTAGCAGAAAAAGGGATAAATGCTAATGTAGAATTCAGCTGGGGCGCAACCGAGGTAAAACCTCCAAGACTGGCTGATGCCATTGTTGAAATTACTGAGACAGGTTCTTCTATACGAGCAAATAATTTAAAAATAATTGATGTGCTATGCACATCCACCACTCGATTTATAGCAAATAAACAAGCAGCAAATGACGAATGGAAAAAAACAAAAATAGACAAAATCGCTCTTCTGCTTAATGCTGTACTGAGAGCTGAAGGAAAAGTCGGTTTAATGCTTAATGTTGAAGAAAAAGACCTAGATAAAATCGTAGGACTACTTCCGGCTCTGGAAAGGCCAACTATATCTCCACTGGGAGAAAAAGGCTGGTTTGCACTAAATACTATTATAGATGAAAGTATTGTCAGAGATTTGATCCCTGAAGTCCTAAAAAATGGTGGACATGGTATCGTAGAATACCCACTAAACAAACTCTTTTACTAAGCTCTTTAACGAGAAAGAAACCAAAGAAGAGCCAAGAAACACAAAGATATTTTTGGCTCACAGGTTTTATTGAGATAAAAAACTATCGTAAGATATTAAAGATGGAAATCTGAAATCTGAAATCTAATATCAACAATCCAAAGGTTCTATATCTTTCTGTAAACTCATCTTATTCTCATAGCTCGCTGGCTTATGGGCAGTTAAGATGTTTTTCGGAAAGATACACCCCTGATTGGACATGGAATTTGGTTGAGTTTTCCATAAACGACAATATCAATGAAATATTAAACCAGGTTCATCAGAAAAAACCGGATTTAATTGTTAGTACGGTATATATGTTCAACCGTGATTTTGTGTTAAATTTAATTTCAAAACTTGCAGTAATATCTCCGAAAACACATATCGCTCTCGGCGGCCCTGAATTCCTTGGAAACAATGAGAGCATACTAAAACAATATCCATGGATATCTGCTATTTTCAGAGGAGATGAAAGTTCACTTCCAGCTTACTTGAATTTGTTGTCTGCTGGTAAATCATACCCTGAAAACCTAAAACAAATACGCGGCATCTGCTTTATTTCAGAAGAGAACGACTACTTTGACGACGGAACAGCTATATTTAAAAATAATCTTGATAATCTACCTTCGCCTTACAATTTCGGCTATTTTAATAAAAATAGAGCTTTTGTTCAAATAGAAACATCACGAGGCTGTCCTTCAAAATGTTCATTCTGCACAAGTTCATTAACAAAAAAAGTCCAGTACTACAGCCTTGATAGGGTTTACTCAGATTTGACATATATCAAAAATGCCGGAATAAGAGAAGTCCGCGTTTTAGACAGAACATTCAATCTCCCATCAGACAGAGCGGTTAAACTTTTAAAAGTGTTTTCCGAAGAATTTTCTGATATTAGGTTTCACCTGGAGTTTGATCCGTCAAAACTAACAGACGAGATATTCGAACAGCTGAATAAGGCACCATCAGGACAGTTTCATATCGAAACTGGAATACAAACATTTTATCCTCCGGCACTAAATGCGATAAACAGAAATGCAGTTGCCCAAAAAGCTGAAGAAGGTCTAAAAAAGCTAGTAAGCATTCAGGGGATCGAAATACACGCTGATCTTATTTATGGCTTGCCAGAACAAACAGTAGAGTCTGTATTTAGTGATCTCAGAAAACTTATTCTAATAGGCCCAGAAGAAATACAAATTGAAGTTCTTAAAATTCTCCCCGGGACCTTAATCAAAGATAGTACTGTTATAAAGCACTCTCCTTCTACACCCTATGATGTATTATCAACGGAAAATATGGATATGAGTGATATTCTGCAACTTTCATATCTATCAAAAATAATCGATTCATACTACAACATAAAAGCAACAAGAAATCTTATTCAGTTTGCAGTTATCAATGATAATTCATTTCTAGAAAAATTCATACTGTTTGGGGCAAAACATTTTTCTGCATACAATGGTAAACCTTCGCCATCAGTCCGTTTTAAATTGCTGTTTGAATTCGCTCTCGAAACAAAGAACACCCTGTTATATGCTATTACTCTCTTTACATATTTCTGCGCAGGATTTTTCCAAAATCCAAATGAATCCTCCAATAGAATCACTCAGATTAAAAGACATGAGTTTCATAAAATATTAAAAGAAGATCTTCCGATTATATGGAGTGATAATAAAAAAACAATAGACAAACCATCATACATGGCTTCATTTGATTACAATGCAGCCGATATCTGGCTCAACCCGAAGTCCACAGCAAAAAAAGGCGATTATAAATATCTATTCCTCCTTTCACAGGGCGGCATGAATAAAAGAGTTTCGAAAATTATGGATATCAAAGAGAGGTAATATTATGCAATTAATAATTGATAAAGATTATGTTATAAATACAACTGTAGAACTAGTTAAGATAGATTCTAGAAATCCATCTCTCGAAGCAACAGCCCCCGGAGAAAAAAAGTGTGCTGAATATTTAGCCCTAAAAATGAAAGAATTGGGGTTGTCTACAAAAATAGATACAATTAGTGATAAACATGCAAACGTAGTAGGTGTACTGAAGGGTAAGAGTAATGGTAAAAGCCTATTGCTTAATGCTCATATGGATACAGTCGGCATCGAAAACATGAACTCTCCATTTTTAGGAAAAGTTGAAAATAATAGAGTATATGGTCGCGGCAGCCAGGATATGAAAGGAAGCCTAGCCGTAATGCTGACAGTAGTGAAAACCTTACAAGATAGCAATATAGAACTGGATGGAGACCTGATAATAGCTGGTGTAGCTGATGAAGAATACTCAAGTAAAGGGACATTCGACCTAGTGAAACACTACACCGCTGATGCAGCCATTGTAACAGAGCCAACAAATCTTTCTCTAGTAACTGCTCATAGAGGTTTTATATGGTACGAAGTTGAGACAATGGGCAAAGCTGCTCATGGAAGCAGGTATAATATCGGCATAGATGCAAATATGCATATGGGACGTTTTATTGCTGAACTTGATAAACTTGAACAAAAGTTACATTTGGTGCAAGAACATCCTCTGGTAGGCATACCTTCTTTGCATGCCTCTCAAATCAATGGAGGAACTGATATTAGTACATATTCAGCTAAATGTAACTTAAAAATTGAAAGACATACAGTTCCAGGAGAAAATATTGATGATATTACAGCCGAATTGCAAAATATAATAAATAATTTAGCAAATAAAGATCCTAAATTCAAAGCAACAGTCAAACCTATCATGACACGCTCACCTTATAATACCCCGAAAAGCAGCAATATCGTAACCTTATCAAAATCAATTCTTGAAAGACATCATAAAAAACAATGTTGTCTAAATGGAGTTCCTTTCTGGACAGATGCGGCCATACTTACTGACGCAGGGATTGAAACGATCATACTTGGACCAACTGGAGAAGGACTGCATACAGAAGAAGAGTGGGTGGATGTAAACTCACTATATGACTTAACTAAAATATTAACAGAAATCGCCATTAAATACTGCGCTAACTCCGATTTCTAAAATAAAGACAAGTTAAACTTGTTTTTGTCTTTTTGTTTTGTCGCGTTGTTAAACTTTGTTTGTTAGTAAGCATAAAAAACAGACCATCTTTATTTCTTCCAAAATCCTCCTAAATTTATAGCTTCTTAATAGAATAAAAACACTTAAAAAATAGGAGGTTATATGCCAATTTCCGAGAATG
>CAZVCD010000073.1:0-7206 GCA_964625675.1 uncultured Victivallales bacterium
TGGCAAGCGGAACAACAAAAGGCTCACCGGATAATTTATCTCCCACCATCCCTTTATCTGTAGGAAAAATCATGTGCATCGCAATTACAAAAAGGATTATTCCTCCCCCAATACTTATAGATTCCTTGCTTAAATGCAGCATCCCCAAAAAATACTTACCACAAAAAAAGAACAACAATAAAAAACAAAGAGCAATTAATAATTCTCTAATTAAAACTGTCTTTCTTCGTTCAGGAGCAACCTGTTTTAGCGCGGAAAGAAAAAGAGGAATGTTTCCAAGCGGATCCATAATAAAAAATAAAGTTATTGCGATGGATAAAGTATATTTCATTATTAATATCCCTTTTTCTATAAAGTTAGCCCTCTGTCAAAAGAAACCTTGCATACCTTACTTTGTAATAGATACTTACTACAAAGAATAAAACATGTCAAGCTAAACTTATTTTATTCTTTTCTTTTAACGAGGAATATATTGATTTTTTTGAACTAATTTTAAAAAAAATCTATTCTAAAAGTTTTGCACATCTTCAGCACTGGTTTCATCCAGTTTCTGTTTTAATTTTTCTATAAAACTTTTACTATCTATTTTCAAAAAACGTGGATAATAGATATTCGACCAGTTCCATAACGTGTTTGGGTTAGTGGTATTAGTCGCATATGTAAAAACAAAGCCTGCTCCCGTTAATTCAGGGTGATATTTTCCTGCATAAATCATAATATCTTCAGGACATGGGATATCCCGATAGAGTTTTTCATATAAGACAATCTGATTTGACCATGGACCTGTTAATGCCTTGGACACTCTATAAACCATATTAGCATTACCTATAAAACCATTCTGCGGGTATGCCTGAAACATAACATACAACCCTAAATCTACCTTAGTTACAGTAAACTCAACCTGCTGTTTATCCCATAGCATTGCAGGCAACATACTTCCAAGTTGTTTTTCTTCTTTCCATTGGATATTACTGCCCACCCACCATTGAGGATTCGATAGATTTGCACCACTTTGTTCAAATAGTTCTAAAGACCAACGAGCCAGTGTAATACCTTTAATTTTTTCATTGTTGCTAAAGCCATACGCATACAAATAGTCATCGTCAACTAAAACACCTCCGCTACCAAGCAGTATTTTTAAGTTACAGTATTCGCTTACGTTTTTTACCCATTTTACATCCCATTTATCGGGTGAATTATTACTATTTTTAATAACGGCAACCTGATACCCGGCGACATCGAAATGAAAACCTGTATTTGTCGGCATCATATCCATAAAGAAAATTACCAGTGTTTTGCCGTCTGGAAGCAATGCGCAATCTCCAGGCCAAAGCCAGTTTTCTTTGGCAATATACGGACTTTTAAAAAAAGGCTTTGGGTTAGAAATGTCATTATTTTCATTCCAATAATATTTCATTGTAGCAGAAATAGGATTCAATCCTAACTGAATCCCCACCGTATTCCGAAGCATTTTTATGTGTTCTGATGATCGTGAAACAATTTTACTTTTGTTTGAAATAAGAGTATCTCCAAAAAGCCATAAAACTCTGTCTTTACCCAGTTTTATTGAATAAGCATCATCTGAACCGCGCCAGTAAGGACTCTGTTTAAACAACGCATCTGCTGCCAGCCATTGCACTACACCTGATGCATTATTCATTGTAGATTTAGGCTTATTAGGTACAGTACATGCAAATAAAAATAGGACACAACTTAGTCCAAAAACAAAGCTTAATATTTTCATGTTTACCTTATCATTTTTATTGTTTTTTCACCCTGATATTCAGAATCTGTAGTGCAAGTAAATTTCAAAGAAAGAGCTCATGGCACTTGCACCACCCCGCCAAAACAAAATGGCGAATAAAACACACAATTGGCGGATTCTACATCTCAACTCTGCTCATAATTCCATGTAGTTTTCTTGGGGATAGTCTGTAATATTTAACGTAGGAAGGTATCAACTTCTTCATGACAGCAAAAAGCTTCCAGAGCGGTCTTCTGGAAACAATATCTTCAATACCGTAAAAAATAACTTTCTCTTTAATGCCAGCAGCCTTCAGTATTTCCGTTACACTTTCTCTCTCCATATATCCCATTTTTATTACAAAATATCTCAATCCCGGAGCAATATCCTCTCTAAATTCACTGCTCACGCCCCACGGCCCGGTTTTTCTAATAATGGAAAGAAAAATACTTTCTTCATAAAGGATATCATTTTCAAACATTGTATGCACAATATATGGAGGAATAAAACCAATGTCTCTTAGCATAAAAAGAGCGGTACCACTGATTTTATTGGAGCTTGAATAAGCTTTATTATACGCTGACAAAAAATGTTTTAAATTTATAGGTCTCATTGTTCTGAATAATTTTCTCTGTCCAAGAGTGTATACAAGTATTATAGACAACGGCACACATGCAAGGATCAGAGACCAAAACCCTCCACTTGGTATTTTGAAAAGAGTTGAGGCAAAAAATATGGCAACAATCAAGGTGACAAAAACAGTAAACGAAAATTTAACCCAGTGTTTAGTAATGCGGAATATCATTATCATCATGATCCCGGCAAAAACCATAGCTCCGGTTACAGCCAACCCGTATGCAGCAGCCAACTTGTCTGAACTTTGGAATAAAAATATAATAAACACAACTGATATAAGCATAAACCAGTTAACTACAGGAATATAGATCTGTTCCTTTATCTTATCAGAGGTATAATCTATTCTCAACATTGGCATAAGGCGTGTGTTTATAGCCTGATAAACAATAGAAAATATACCTGTAATCATTGCCTGTGATGCAATTACAGTTGCAAAAATACTTAAGATTAGAAAAGGAAGATAGAGAAAGCCGGCCTGATGGGCTATCATGCCAAAAAGAATATTTTTAGCCTCCGGATGTTGGATCAAATACACAGCCTGCCCCATATAATTAAACAAAAGACATACAAAGACAAAACACCACGCCTTAGTAATAGGCCTTCTTTTTAATTGTCCCATATCCGCATATAATGCTTCACCTCCGGTAGCACATAAAATAACTTCTGATAGTGTAAGAAAACCTATAAATCCGTGCTCACATAAAAACTGCACTGCATAAAAAGGATTCACCGCTTTAATCACCCATGGTGCCTGGATAAAATATAATAACCCTGAAATCAAAAGTGCTAAAAACCATAATAGCATTATAGGAGCAAATGCAACTGCAACTTTGTCTGTGCCTATACGTTGAAATAAAAATAATATTATAGCAATAATAGCTGCAACAAAAGCAAGTTCAATCTGCAATGTATGACTAAATGCAGGTAAAAATCGCACCCCTTCAACAGCACTTAAAATGGATATCGCAGGTGTAATAATTCCATCCCCAATCAATAAACTGACTCCCAAATATGCCAATAATAGGGTAAAAGCTACTCTTTTGCCCGGTTTAAGTAGCCGAAGAAGTATTTCCATTAAAACAATTGTTCCTCCCTCACCTCTTTTGCTAAGACTCATAGCCAGCCAAACATACTTAATGGTTACAACTGTAGTCAGAGTCCATATAATCAGAGAAATTACTCCAATTATATTAAAGGCTGTAGGTTTCAACAGAAGAAAAACTACTGTTAATGTATAAATAGGGCTGGTTCCAATATCACCAAATACAACACCTAAAGATTTAAAAGCGTTGGCATACTCTGCCTTTTTATTAATAGCATATTCTTTCAAAACAGTTTAAACCTTATTTTTTAAATGGCTGTACTCTAAAACTTGGAGCAATAACAAAATGAACAAATTGAAAAAGCATAACACTCACATTATAGGGGAAGCTCTACCGTGTTTCAATGGGAATTATCATTACTTTAATAAAACTTTAACCTATAAACTTTTTTGCCCAGTCTTTATAACGCTGTGTCGGCCCCTTGCGAACTTCTTCCATAAAATATTTAAATTCGTCTACAGTAGATATTGTCGAAACATTGCATCTTAGTTTTCCAGGATATCCCCGTCCTCCTAAATAATCAAGAATGAATTTTCTGGATAATTTCATCGCTAAAATTTCACCATAATATTCAACCGTTTCGAGTACATGCCGTTCCATTTCATTAGAGAGTTCTTCGGTAGTTGGAGGCTTAGTTCTATTCCCGGCAACCTCTTCAAATATCCATGGATTACCCATCGCACCTCGTGCAATCATTATTTCGCTGCAACCGCTATCTTCCTTAAGCTTCAAATAACTTTCTCTATCCATTACGCCACCATTCGCAATAATCTGAATATCAACAGACTCTCTAACCGCAGCTATAATATCAGCATAACATGGTCCCGAATAAATAGCTCTAAGTAATCTGCCATGTATTGTTAATGCTTTGGCTCCGGCTTCTTCAATTTTTTTAGCAAGGCGAACAGTAGGCTCCGGGTTTTCTATATCCTGTATTCTAATTTTGACTGTGACAGGAAATCGTGATTTTTTAACCATCAATTCTATGATTTCAGCAGCCAATTCTGGATTCTGCCCTAATCTTGCCCCCTTCCCTTTCCTTACAACTTTGGGAGTTGGGCATCCCATGTTTAAATCCAAAACTGAAAACTCACGCTGATTTATTATGTCAATTGCTTTTTCTATTTCATCTATTTTAGCGCCGACAATCTGTACCCCCAGCCATTTTTCATCATCACCTCTATCCAAAAAATCTCTCGTCACTTTTTTTGAATATATCAGTGAACCGGTATCAACCATTTCAGTAAACGTATAATAACACCCATGCCTCCTCAAAGACCGCCTAAACGGTAAATCCGTATACCCGGCTAAAGGCGCCATTATCACGCTATTTTCAGGATAAATATTCATTTTCTTTTTATTTTTTGCCATATTAAATTTTTATTTTCTTGAATATTTTAAAGAAAAAAGTAGTTCCTTTTTCTTTAAAAGATTCAAACCATACTTTTCCTTTTAAATAATTTTCACCCAGAAGTTTCATGCTGTACGTACCAAGACCACGCCCTATTCCTTTTGTTGAAAATGATCTTTGAAAAATCTGCAACTGTATATCACGCTCCATAAAAGCAATATTATTAATAGCAAACAATACAGCATCTTTTTCATCAACACATGACGCAATTACGGTCTCTCCCGTATCAGTCGCCTCCAGCGCATTCTTCAACATGTTGCCAATAATTCTACGCAATAAGACAACATCAGTAACTATATCAATATCAGGCATATATCCATCAATAACTATATGTTTATCTTTAGTTACTTCATAGTTTCTATATGTATTTACTATGTTTTCCAGTACTGTTTTTACGTTATTTTTCGTTAAAGAAACCTTTAAATCGCCAAATTCAGCATTATTCATTCCATTTTGATACTTAATCTCCTGGATTAATTTATTAGATTCTGCATTTATTAACCTGATAATCTCAACATCCTCTTCCTGAAAGGAATCATCCAACAGTGATTCAGAGAGACTGGAGATGCCTGCAGCAGAATTTAGAACATCATGGAAAAAGATTTTTTCTAAACTCTGGCGTTTTTTTTCACTGCTGATATCAACCATAGATAAAATAGAAAAAGATTCATCTTTAATTTTATACGGCGTAGCAAGCACTCTGATATCTAAGGCTTTATTATTATGTGTACGTATTCTGCATTCTTCCGTTGCCTGTGCCCCATCGAGTGCTTTAAAGATAGCTTTGGTAAAACCGCATTTACCACAGAACTCTGTTGTTCCACAGCCACCTGGAAGTTCGTCGGAATTAGTGCAGCTTAGCACTTCTCCCACACGCACACCAAGAATTTCCCCACTATCAGTTAATCCCAAAAGCTTAAGCAGACATTCATTTATAAAAACAATCTGCAGCTTACTATTTAATATCATAAATATGGATTGAACAGCATTACTGAAATCTCTAAACAGTTCGGTCTCATTGAAAAGTTTTATCTGTTTCAAAAGCTTTTCTTCTGTTTCTCTCTCAAGTGGTGCTAAAAATGCTCTCATTTTCATACAATCTATTTAAAATCATTTTATTCTTTGGAAAAGTAATTTGAATATATCATAAATTCAAGTTTATTCTTACAGGTATACTGGAGGTATTTTTATTTTTGGGTTCTTTGTGATTTTTTTATCTCAATTATTTTTGTGATTTATCGAAAATCATTTCACCTTGGGTATAGTAGTGTAAAGAGTTAATTTTTAGATAATAACACATGATTGCGGTATATAAAAATGATTATTTTACTTAAACATGAAGCAGCACAGTCAGATGCCGATGAAATACTAGAACAGATTGCGTCCCTTGAATTAAAACCACTATATATGCCAGGCATAGAACGCACTGTAATCGGTGCTATTGGAGATGAACGAAAAATCGCACAGCTCCATCTGGAAAACCATCCTATGGTTGAAAGCGTAACTCCAATTTTATCACCATACAAACTTGTCAGTAGAGAATTATACCCCAAAGACACAGTAGTTAATATAGGAAATATTCCTGTTGGTGGAGGTAATTTTACTGTTATAGCCGGTCCATGTGCTATCGAATCAGGCGAGCAACTATATAAAACGGCTAAAATTGTCAAAGAATACGGAGGACATTGCTTGCGTGGAGGAGCATTTAAACCAAGAACAAGCCCATACAGTTTTCAGGGACTTGGCTTGGAAGGTTTGAAAATTCTTCATAATACATCTGAAAAACTTAAAATACCTACAGTAACAGAAGTTATAGAAGTACAGGATGTTAAAGATGTAGAAAAATATGCATCCGCTTTCCAAGTTGGCGCTAGAAATATGCAAAATTTTAGATTACTTAAGGCTCTGGGACAAAGTCGAAAGCCCGTAGTCTTAAAAAGAGGGATCTCTGCGACAGTTAACGAACTGCTCCTAGCTGCTGAATACATTGTAGCAGAAGGCAATCCTAACGTCATACTCTGTGAAAGAGGAATACGCACATACGAAACGGCAACACGAAATACTCTGGATTTAAATGCTATACCCTATATAAAAGAACACTGTCACCTACCGGTTATAGTTGATCCATCACACGGCACAGGCGTAAGAAGTTTCGTAGAGCCAATGTCAAAAGCTGCAGTAGCATGCGGTGCAGACGGTATCATGGTAGAAGTTCACAATAACCCCAAGGTAGCACTATCCGACGGACAACAGACCCTGTTTCCAGAACAATTCAAGCAGTTAATGGTAAACCTAAAACCTTTTATCGAGGC
>CAZVCD010000073.1:7306-11565 GCA_964625675.1 uncultured Victivallales bacterium
TAAGGCATCGAATAACGGGTTTAGGAAAATTCAATTTGAATTCTAAAATTTGCCTGCCACGGCGTAACGCAGTGAATATGGGAGATCTAACATGTTAATTGTATTATCCTTTATAATAAGTATAGATTCTTTTTTTATAAGCTGTCTTTCATCAGGAAAGCTCAAATCAAACATTTTATTAATCCTGTTTAGTCCGATAATACATGCATTTCTCTGTTTTTCCGGTGTCCTACTGCAATACAAAGTTATACCTGCTTATAAAAATCATTTAGTACTATTATACGTGCTGGTAATAATACTTATCTTGTCGGGGCTCTACCTGTTTATTATCTATAATCCTCAAAAAGAAAAAATACACGAACAAAATGATATTCCATCAATAAAGTCATCAGTTATTATAATATTGTTGTTGTTTTGTTCTTTTGACGCTGTAGTAGCAGGTATAGTTTTCGTTTACTGGGATGTTTCATTGTTAAAAGCTCTTACAACAATATTCATCATAAATTTGATCATGGTGCTTTCTCCTATAATATTTAAGCTATTATATCCAAAAAAAAATAGCTCTCGACAAATAATTGAAAATTAGTTTAGATTGAAAATCACTCAATGAAAACACTAAAAACAATTGAAATGGATAAAATAAATACAGGCAAATATATTATCGGCTGTTTTGTCATAGTTTTTATTTTTTGTGTGATGGCACCGATTATTGTATTTTCCAGTTTTTATAGTTCCATTGAGATACACGCGTGTCTAGATATAACCAGTTCATTTATCGCATATATGGCCGCACTCGCTTGCATAGTTTATTATCTTAATTCAACCAATAGATTTTTTCTGATCATCAGCCTTGGATTTTTTATATGTGCAACACAAAATATATGCCATGGGTTACTGGTTTATATAGATTTAATCCAAATGTCAAAATTATACTTATGGGAAATTATTCCCGGTACATATATTACCGGAAGATGGTCTATTCTGGCTATTATGACAATAACTGCAGCAATGCTTGAACGCACAACAAAAAAGAACATGCGTTTAATTAAACGAGAAGCTATCATATACTCATTGCTTGCTATAGTTATTGGAGGCTTTGCAGCTATCACTGCATTCTACACCCCCCTTCCGGAATTTATCTATTCTACTAGAATAATATCCAGGCCTATAGATTTTCTTTCAGCAATTATTTTCTGCATAGCTTTTCTATTAATAGCAAAACGCTTTTATTTTTACAGGGATATTTTTTCCGGCACACTTCTTGCATGTATTCTTTTAAATATTTACGGCCAGTTCTATTTAGCTTTTTCGAAACAGCTATATGACACCTTTTTTGAGGTAGCACATTGGGCAAATATATTAAGTTACTGTTTCCCCGTACTCGGTATTACATTTGAAACACTTAAGAAAAACAAAATTATTGAAAAAGAAATACTTTTTCGCAAACAGGCAGAAGAAGAGGTACGTAAAACAAATGAAAAGTTAGAACTGCTTGTAGAAAAACGAACGAAAAAGCTCGAGCTATCGCTAATATCACTTCAAAAAACACAACGTCAGCTGATTCAGTCGGAAAAATTAAATTCCCTTGGGCTACTTTCTGCAGGCATAGCACATGAGATAAACAATCCTATAAGCTTTATTACAAGCAATATAGTTACGATTAATGAATATACTCACGTATTAAAAAACATCCTCGAAAAATATAAATCTCTGGAAACTGAAATATCATCTCTACACCAAACGAAAGAGACTAAACTTCTACTCAAAAATATAGAAAAAATAAAATCAGAAGAAGGCTTAAAGTTTATTTTAGAAGACATTGACAACCTAATATCTGAAACCCAAAGCGGTACCGTCCGCATAAAAAATATTATTAACAACTTAAGAAGCTTTGCGCATTTCGATACAGCAGTTAAAGAAGAAGTAAATATTAACAAAGAAATTGAAACAACATTGAAAATAGCACAGAACGAATTAAAATATAAATGCAAAATTCGTAAAAATTTCGGTGAGATTCCATATGTTACCTGTAACCCTGGAGAACTCAACCAGGTTTTTCTTAACCTGTTTGTTAACGCAGCGCAGGCCATTAAAGGAAAAGGCGACATTACAATTGAAACCGAACCTAAAAAGAAGAATATCATTATTAGGATAACAGATACCGGTATAGGTATTCCAAAAGAAAATTTAGACAAAATTTTTGATCCATTTTTTACAACAAAAGAAGTTGGCAAAGGAACAGGCTTAGGACTTTCTGTCAGCCATGGAATAATAGAAAAACACAACGGTACAATTAGGGTAAGCAGTAAACAGGGAGTAGGCACAACATTCACCATTAGCTTACCGATAAAAAATGAGCATATTCCGTCTTAATTCTTTTTAAGCCAGGGAGATATAAAATGACTAAAAATGCAATTCTTTGCGTCGATGACGAACCTATAATACTAAAATCTTTAGTAAGGTTGTTTCGGAAAGAAAACTACAATATTTATACAGCAGAAAATGGAAATGAAGCATTATCAGTTCTGGAAAAACATCCTATAGATTTGGTAATATCAGATTATAGGATGCCGGAAATGTCAGGCGTTGAGCTTCTTAAGCGAGTTAAGGAAAAATATCCGACAACAGTTCGCATTATTTTGTCAGGTTTCGCTGATTTTAATAATGTTGTCTCTGCAATAAATGAAGGACAGATTTACCGTTTCTGTCACAAACCTTGGGACAATGAAAACCTGAGAGTAACAGTACGGCAATCACTCGAGTATCACGATCTACTGAAAGAAAACAGGATCCTGGTGCGTAGGATACAAAAACAGAACTTGGAATTGCAATCAGATAATAATTATCTTGATAAAAAAAATAAAACTAACAGATTTTCTATGAAGATTTATCAGAATGTTTTACAGAAATTGCCAATTCCTATAATTGCGGTTGAAACTACAGGAAAAATACTGCTTGCAAATAATGCTGCAATTAATTTATTTTCTGCACTGCATAAAAAAGTATATAAAACTCATATCTGCGATATTTTTAATGAAGATACCGTTGCATACGTTTTATCTTTACTAAAGCTGGATGATTCGGTAGATATGGCAGCTGTTTCAATCGACCTTGAGGAAAAACAATATTCAGTCCAGATAGAACAATTTGAACTAAACAGCGCAATAAAAGGCGGAATTCTAGTTCTGACTCCTTCTGAATTAAAAACCTGAATTATCATATAATACTTATAATTCTATTTATTAAAAAAAATCCCTATGCTGTTTTTAACAACATAGGGATAATATAAATCAAAAAATTTTAACAAGTTTCTTCTATATATGCAATTGCACCAAGAAGTGTATCCATATCAGGGTGCCTTATAATATAGGTGTCATTTCCCATAGCTTCTGCATATGCTTCAGGGATACGCGTAGCTTCCACTACAACTTTACCAAGCTCGTGCATAATATCTTTTTTATCATGCGCATATTTAATAGAATCACGCCTTGAAACGTTAGCAACATGGTATTTCCTAGTATACTCTAGATTGTCTTCGCCTTTAACCAACAATTCAGCCCAGGCTTTATACAAATCAACATCACTAGTATAGTTAAGCATATCCAGCGAAAAACCACCCGGAGGTCTTACATTAATTTCAAGACCTAAATATTTTCCACTTGGAGCAAGAAAAAATTCACAGTGAAAAAATCTCTCTTTAAGGTTAAAGCCCTTAATAACACGACGCCCTAATTTTTCTAGTTTTGGAGAAATTTCTTTGGAATACAAATAGTGCATTCCTTTCTTTTCCTGCAGTATTTCCAGCACACTGCCGCTAAGTTCAAAAGAAGCGCAAAACATAATTTCTCCGGATCTGTCCGCCAATCCGTCAAAAGTAACAATTTTACCTTCTATAAACGGCTCAATAATATATCCAGGAGGCAAATCTCTCAGTATTTCAGATAACTGTTGTTCACTGGTAACACGATACGTATTAGAAGCACCTACACCTCTATCCGGCTTAATAATAAATGGGAAACCATATGTTTTAACAAAATCTCTTAATATATCAGGATTATCAATAGGAATAGCATCCGCACACGGCACACCGGCTTTCTTATAAACATGCTTCATAGCCAGCTTACTCTGGTTCATATCTAAATCAGAAGGTTTCTGTCCAAAAATATTAAAATCAAGTCTTAGCCGAGCTTCAAGAGCAAGCCAAAATTCAGTTTGTGAATCTATCCTGTCTATTTTGCCATATTTAGCTGAATAACCTG
>CAZVCD010000074.1:0-11299 GCA_964625675.1 uncultured Victivallales bacterium
AACAATTATGGCTTGTCATTAAAAGAAAATAATTAAAATCTCTAAAGTTTTTCAATATCCAAAATAGGGGTATTGAAATCAGTTCCTGCATCAACGCAGAGAAATACTTTTTTTACTTTAAGATCATAAGGTGCATATCTTGTAAAATCTTTTACTAAGAGTTTTTGTTCCTTAATATCAAGCTTAAGAAGTTGTACGTTAATTAATGCTTTTTCATGAAGAAAACAAACATCTTCATAAGCTTTAACACTGACTGCTTTAGATTTTAACAGTGCTTTTGCCCTTTTAATGTCAGTTTTAGAATCTTTAAATATTTCTTTAACGTCATTAAGTGTTAGTTCCAAGGCCTTAAGAACAAGAAGTTCGTTCACGGTAGAAAACTTTACCAATGGATCACCTTTTTTTATAATTTGTCCTACTTTTGGGATATAGCTGATAGTTTCTCCACTAAATGGAGAGCTAAGGTATACAGCAAATGTTTGAACTGAAACAAAAATAAAAAGTAAAATAAAAAGCTTTTTCAAAATAACCTCCTCTGTCTGTTAATTTCTATATATTTATATTAATACTAATTCTAATTAATTGGGTGTATTTCAAGAATTTTGTCACCCTTCTTCGTCCCTGAAGCTTCACAGACATATTGTTTTATAACTTTGCAGTCATAAGGTGCATTTACTGTATACCAGCTAAGGTTATTTTTAGCCATTTCAATATCCAATTTTGACTTTCTTGCACTAACTTCACATTTAAAATGAGTAACTATAGTATTTTCATGAGCTGCGAGGCTTATTGCCTCTTTTTTATACAAAACTGAAGATCTCTTGATGTCAGTTTTTAGGTCTTTTAGTTTAGCTTCACAAATTTTCAGCTGCAATTCTTCTCTTTCTATCTTAATTTTTTGATAGTTTGTATCATATTTGACTAGAGGCTCACCTTTTTTTACTGTAGACCCTTCCTGTGCCAGGTATACAATTCCATTGCCTGAATATGCAGAAGTTAAAAATTCTGCATATAGAGCGGTTGAAAAAATCATTGCAATTACAATGAAGATTAAATGTTTTTTCATAAAATGACCCTTTCTGTTTTTTATATTTTATATTTTTTTTACTCAAGTATTTGAACGACTTTAAAAAATGATTATAACGGATTTTTTTAATTAAAACAACCAAATTTTTAAGCCAAATAGGTAAAAGTTTTTAATTAAAATATTATAAAATGTGATAAACTCCTTTAAAAGAAGTGCAATCTCAATCAGATTCTTTACGCTTGCGAAGCAGTTCAAAAGGCAAATTTGCAATTTCGATATTGCT
The DNA here is from genome assembly GCA_964625675.1 of uncultured Victivallales bacterium. GTDB lineage: Bacteria > Verrucomicrobiota > Lentisphaeria > Victivallales > GWF2-38-69. The sequence goes on from CAZVCD010000074.1 coordinate 1,311, forward strand.
TTCCTCAAGTGTTTGCTTTATTGCCAGATTTATTTCATTTCTGACTCTGTGCTGGTTATTAAATTCGGTTACATTGTAGACATATTGGATGATGTATGCAAAATCATCAAAACGCTTGAAGATCACCCGATCCCGGTCACTAATACTTATACCCTGGTGTTTAGAGATAATTTTTTTTAACAAATTAATGGCTTCTTCGATTTGTTTTGCGTTATTTTGAAGAGAAAGTTTGATCTCTTCATAAAATAACTGTCCGGGCCAAGATGATTTGTTTTCAATAAAATTGTTCGAAAAATTAGAATTTGGCACAATATGAATGGTTTTTAAATTAAAATCTTCAATACGTGTACTTCGCAAACCGATTTCTTTGACAATGGCAACTTCGTGATCCTGAAGTTTAATTCTATCTCCGGTCTTGAAAGGTTTACTCATTAATATAACAAAGCCACCAATTATATTACTAATTGTGCCTTTGGCCGCCATTGCAATTGCTAACCCACCAATTCCAAAACCGGCCAGAATAGCTCCAAAACGATACCCTGCATTATTTAAACCTATAATAATAGCAAGTAACCAGACGGCTATGGTAAAGAATCTCTTGATATGTGGCAGTAATATATCATCTAAATCAGTTTCTGATTTTTCAACCAAAGGAGTCAAATAAGCTTCAATTAAAGCATTAACTGTTCTGGAAATCAACCATGCAATATTAATTACAATGAGAGCAAAAAAAATGTTTTTGATGTAGATATAAAAATTTGGTGAAATATTCAAAATTTTAAAACTATACCAATTCCATAATAAAACACCAACTAAAATAACTGGTTCCTCAATCTTGTCAATTATGATATCATCCAGTTGAGTCTTTGATTTTAAAGCAAGCTTTTTAAAAACTTTATTGGAAATCCAGTATAGGATTCGGCCAAATACAAACGACAGAATTACCAAAAGGAACATCAATGACCAGCGTCCAATTGTATTTCCGTAATATGTTTGAAACCAAATTGAATTAAGCATTATATGATCTTTCTATTAGGTTATTGCTGCGGGTAAGTTTTTTAGTTATCAGTTATACCTTATTTGGATCTTTAATCATATGAAATTCATCATAGCCTATGCTGACAAATGTTTCAATATTATTCATTATTACTCCTTCAACTACATCTAGATCAGTTCTCATTGACTGAACTACTTCATCCAAACTCATAAAATAAAAATCAGGATCTTCTTTTGGTGTTTTATTATGGTCGTATTTAGATTGTGCCAGCCAGGAACTTGCATAATCAACGGGAAGTCCTTTTTCAACATTTCCAATAAAATGTTCTTTCTGTATATCTGTCATGCTTCTTGAATACATAACGCCATAGCCTTTAAGCTGAAATACAAACTGAGTAAATACATCTACAAGATCTTCACCAGCAACTAAGCATGCGACTCCAACCAAATTTTCAATTGTTTGCAATTCTTCTGTTGACAAAAAATCGTCATCGTCTGCTTCAAAAATAGTTTTAAGTAAATTTTCATAAAGATCTAGCTTTCTCCCAAATAGGGCAGTAGAAAACTCTCTTTCTTTTTCCTGCTTTACCTGCATTCTTAACATGATGACCATTGAAGCCATGATAATTGTGGAACCAAGTGTCGCTGCTAGGATTTCCAGAGTAAAATCATTTATTGTTCTTCCAAAAAAAGCATGCAATATAAAAAACACACAAATTAAAAATACAACGGCCAATCCTACAAAAAAAACATCAAAAAATTTGGCTTTCTCATTCTTTCCCATGAATTTAACTCCTGCTTAGAATAATTATTAATTTAAAAAATATATTAATACTAAAATAATCCTTCACTTACATTAAAAATTTTTTCTATCTTCTTTTCCTGTGCACCATTTAGGATAAAAAGAAGAAAATTATCAAGTTCTACTTTCTCTGAGTCTTTTGGAAGTTTTATTAAATTTCTTTTACCGTCGATGCATTTACTAATCCCAACAGTTAAAACATTGAATTTAGATTTTAGGTCGTTAAAAACCTCACCATATGATTTATTAAGATATGGATTATTTTTTGTAATTCTATATTGTTGGATATCAAAATCATCCTCGTTCTCAGCTGTTGACAATATATCACTTTCAAAACTAGCAACATCAGGCTCAAAAATATAGCTTGCTGTAAGTTGAGCTGCTATTTCGTTCTTGGACAACACATATGTTACTCCTGCTGTATAAAAAGTATCTCTTAAATCAGAATTATTTAAACTGACTAAAAATTCTGTTTTAGGGTGTGCTTTTTTTAAGTTGAGCAACGCTACAAGGTTTTCAGTATCATCGCCAAGGTTAACAAAAACTACGTTAGATTTTTCAATATTAACTTTTTCAAAAGAAGGAATATTTTTTAAATCAGAGTATAGAGCAAAAATACTTTCTTTTTCAAAATCTTCGTAAATAAAATCGATATCTTCCTTTTTATCTGTTACTACTGCAACTTTTTTATGAGCGTTTATAAGTTGAATGGCTACATTTTTTGAAAACTTATCCCAACCTATAATTATCACGTGGTTACTGAAATTTGTACCGTTGAAACCCATTTTTTTTCTCTCTTTCCTTTCATTAATAATTTCCGATATTTTTCCAATAAAGACCCCTAAAATTCCCAGGCTGGCAAAAATAAATATTAGACTAATAATTCTGCCCGGTATTGTTACAGGGAAGTGATCTCCGTAACCAACTGTGGTTAGTGTTACAATAGAGTACCAGAAGGAATCAAATAATGTCTTAATGTTTGATTCGCCAGAATAAGTTTCTACAAAGTGAAAGAAAATTACTACAATTATATACACTACAATAAATGCGATAAAGATTTTTATTTTTTTTGTTTTATTTTTCATGTAGTTCCTCTGTAAATCTAATAGTATTTATTAGATCTTAATGCTCTAATTTACAGCTTTCAGGTTGATTCTTAATTTTTAATTATAGGGTAAAAAACAAAAAAGATCACTAAGTCGGTTTAATTTATTTCTATAGTTTTGATTATTAAGTCAAAATCATAAAGGTTTTACTGTGCATTTAAACTGTATATTTCAATTTAAAATAAATGGCGTGTAGTATATGCGATAAATATTATATAAAAAAACAGTAAGACTAAGCTTTTGCTTCTATTGATCTTTTCGGATTTCCATGGAAGTACCAGCAGTAATATGCCTGAAAGAATCATAAGAGGTATGATGAAATAAAGCATTTCATTGCTTACGTCAATAGGTCTCATTACGATAGAAAGTCCTAAAATACCGGTAATGTTAAAAAAACAACTACCGATTATATTACCTAAAGCTAAATCATGCTTCCCTTTTAATGCTCCAGTTATTGTTACGGCCAATTCCGGAACTGAAGTTCCAAAAGCAATAACAGTCGCTGCTATAACTGAGCGGGGGATATTGAAGTACTCTGCACCCCAAACAACATTGTCTACCAATAATTTAGCGCCTAGGGATATCATGATAATGCCTGCAATAAGTAAAACGTAAGTCATCGAGACAGACAAAGAATAGGTTGTATCATGAGATTTTTCTGAATCTTTATCTTTACTGTTCTTTATCAGATATAATATATAAGCGAAGAAGACAACTAGAAGGATAATTCCGTCAATACGCCCGAAATAACCTCCTGCTTGTTTTTGATAAGAGTATCCGATAATCGCAAGCAGGAACACAAGAATAAAAGAAAGCAGCATTATTACAGCATCGCGTTTTAATACTTTTCTTTTTATTATTATTTCACCTGAAATAATTCCGCCCAAGGCAAAAACAAGACATATATTGGCTATATTGCTACCAACGACGTTTCCTAGTGCAATGGAGCCTTGGTTTACCACTGCAGCGTAGATGTTAGTTGCCAGTTCTGGCAGAGATGTGCCAATACTTACAATTGTCAAACCAATTACAACCTCTGAAATATGATACCGTCTGGCAATTATAGAAGAGGATTCTACAAACCAGTCACTGCCTTTAATCAGTACATAAAATCCTATTAGGAACAATACTAAATTTAATACTATGTAAGAGGAAGAAAATTGCATAAAAATAACTTACTAATCAATGGTTACTGAAATTGTTTTATTGAAAGAATAAATCATATAAAAAATGAAACAAGTCTATTTTTGATATGATTTAGAGCTGTATTTACTAAATTATAGTAATGAAAGAATATTAATATTAAACTTTATTTATTATTTTACGTCTTTGGTTTTGGGTACATTATTTCTGTTCAGAAAAGTTTTCATGCTTCCAACTATCTTGCCTAATTTATCAAGGTCTTTTTTAAGCTGTTTTACATCATCTTCAAGAGAGTCGTTTGACTTATTTGGTTCCTCGCTATCAACAAAATCATCAAATGAGAGATATTTTTTTTCTATAAACTGCCCTCTTCTTGAGGGAATATCCAAATCATTTAAAAGACCAAATACTCTATCGTCAACATAGTACTCAAATCGACCGTAAATGCTCTTGTCTTCCTGCTTAATTATCAAAACATTTTTTCTTAGAGGGTGAAACTTTAGATTCCATTTATTAATAAACTTGTTCTGTCCTTTACCCACCGTTTTATCTTTGTTAAAAGTAACAACCATTTTCCTGTTATTTCTTGGATCCAGCATGATATGAAATTCATTATTTAATAGCAGGTCTTTGAGTTTGAAATAAAAAATACAACTTTTAAAAAATCTAAAACTCATCTTTATAACAGCCCCGAGCAAACCGATAATTATTATTGAGACAAGGATTATCAGCGTAGCTTTAATTACTTCCTGTGTTACGTCATTTTCTAAAAGACCCACCATTGCAGCTTTTTTCATTATAATTCCTAATATAAATTAATGTTCTTTTCTCTGATTTTAATATATTCAGATGTAGATTTAAAGGTCAAAAGTATTTTTATTGCTAATGTTTTATTAAATGCTTTGCATTGAACAATTAGAAGTTGCCGAAATAAGTATCTGATTTTGCCTTTTTAAAAAATGAATCACCTTTGATTTCTTCTCCTGGTGTTGGTTCCCAATCTGGAACTTCAGTTTCAGCTGCCCCTGCAGCAGCAATTTTCTTTGAAGAGGCTCCTTTGCCATTTTTTAACATTTTTTTTAACATTTTTTTCATTTGAGGTCCCATTACGGCTCCTATTCCTACAGCTGCAGCTGCTCCACCTATTAATACCCCGGCGGCATTAGCTTTTCCGCTTATAGAAAGTGATTCGGGTTTACCTCCCGAAAACAGTCCTCTATTTTCAGCACTTTTTGCTCTGCAATAGCTGCAGGTACCACGCCCATCGCACTGGCACTGGTTTGCAGCGCTGTCTGCAGCTGTAGTAGCGGCGGCAGTGGATGTACTGGCAGCGGCTGTAGCAGTAGTAGCTGCCCCTGTTACGTTATTTGCATTTGTGATAGTTGTATCCGATACGTCGGCAGCCAGGGCAGTAGCAAATGTTTCACTTGTTGTAGTTGAAATAATAATATTTGAAGAGCTGTTCTCCCCACCTATACCGTCAGATTCTCCACCTAAGGTAATACCTATATCGCCCAGACCACCATTATCACCGAACATTGGCATATCTGTAGTAGTTCTCCAGTTGGTTTTTGTTTTCGTGTCTGTTCCATCATTAAAAGCGGCACCACCATTGTCTGATGCCGGTAGTTCTGCTACAGCTGTAAAAGTACTGAAAGAGGTAACAGTTATGCTGAAACTGTTAGATGCTGCAACATTTCCTTTTGTCCATGTCTTCGTATCAGTACTATACTTATAACCGTAAAGTGTTCCGGTTCCGATGATGTCTCCAGGCAGATAGGTGCAGGTGACTGTCGCTGAAAATGTTGTGTCTGAAGTAATTGCCCAGTATCGGTTAATATAGTCTGTAGTAACGCTTGCCGGCAAATTTGGATCAGCGGTATTTATGACTCTGACATCTACATTGCCGGTGCCTGAGGTAAAGACTAGAGATGTAGGTGAATATGCTCCCGAACCTGAGCCAACTGGAAACAAATATGTTCCTGTAGTTGTAACGGCTCTTCTTAATGTACCAGTACTGTTTGTTACAACGATTCCGTTAGTTCTACTAATAGCTCCAGCCGCACTATTGGATATTATCAAATTTTTAGCTCCGAGAGTCAGCAGCCCTGTACTCAGAGTTAAAGTGTTTTTAACAGTCATATGATTCTCGGATAGCGTTACTGAAGTCCCGTTAAGAGTAACGCTGCTAAAATCCTTTCCTAAGCCTGTACCGCCGGTATTAACTGTAGAAATACCGTTAAATGTTACAGTGCCGTCTTTATGGTTGAATGTTCCCTCGTTTATCCAGTTACCGCCGACAGTGAATGAGCCGGCTGTCGCATTTAACGTTGCACCTGAAGAAATAGTAACAGCTCCTGAAAAGTCCCAATCGCCTGAAGGGCTGCTCGCCGCTCCGAAAGTACCTGCAGTTACTGATATGGCGGCGGCGGAAATATCCCTGGTAGTTGTTTGAAAGAGTGCATCGCCCTGTTTTGTTAATGTGCCATTGATTTCAATGTTTCCGCCTAAGGTGCTGTCTGTTGTATTGTTTATTGTAAGATCATTGATGCCATTTGTTGTCTGTGTTCCGACAGCACCGATGGTAATAGTTCCTCCGGTAATTGAAACATCTTCGGAAGATGTTCCATCTATTTTTAGTGCAGTAACCGTACCTGTGCCTGCATTGATAACTAAATTGGAACCGTTTGATAACTGAATATCACCCACATTAAAAGTAATATTATTGTCATTTGAAGTAAATGTGGTTGTAGCTCCTGCTGTCATATCAAAGTTCAGGCCTGAAGCCGTAGTATAGTTCTGCGCACTGGCGTTGTATGTAGTTCCGGCAAAGGTAATCGTCGTTGTTCCATTAATATCTGTATTGCCGCTTACACCGACTGTATCACTGTCACCGATATCATTTATATTGATTGCAGCACCGTCAAAGTTGATGCTTGATACTCCGGTTGTCCCGCCAATTACTCCTGTTACAGTTATATCTCCGCCTCCGGCCTGTAAACTGAGAGTTTTGGCACCGTTTATAGTATTGTCAAAGGTAATATTGGAGTCTGTTGTTGTCAGTACAGTATTTGCACCTAATGTAACAGCGCTATTATAATCCTGAGTTGTGGTTGTAGTAATCGCTGTATGATTGATTGTTATACCAGTTCCTCCTGCTGTTAAATCCAGTTTTCCACCTAAGGTGTTTGTGATATCAGTAATCGTTAATTCGTCGGCATCAACAATTGTAACATCATTTCCGGATGTGATGTTCATGGAACTAAAATTATTCGAATCATGATCTAGTGTAATATCATTACTACTTCCGGCAGCAAGTGTTGTTGTACCGGTAACAGCTAATGCTCCGGAATCAGTTAGAGCACCGCCGGTAGTAACATTTAATGTTCCTGATATCGTTGATGCGTTTAATCTTAATGCACCTGAATCTACCAGTGCTACATTATTACCAGTTGTTATACCTACAGAACTGAAGTTATTCGAAACATGGTCCAATGTAATATTATTTCCACTTCCGGCGGCGATAGTAGTTATTCCGCTGATAGTTGAGGCCTGAGAATCCGTTATTGCTCCTACTGTAGTTAAGTTAAAGGTAGTAGCCGTTATTCCGTTTATACCATCTACAGTTCCAAGATCAACTCCGTCAGTATCTTGAAACGTTACGGTTTGGCCGGCGGCGCTTACAGCAAATACATCAACATCGTTATTTGTATCTGTAATGTTTACTGCGCCCCCCGCTGTGACAGCAAGGTTTGCAACATTAAACCAGCCGTCAGTAGCTGTCACTGTGGAACTACTCTTGAGGTGAACTATCGCTGATGTGGTAATATCATCTGCTATAGTCAATGCTCCACCATCACTGCGACCTACTATCAGTTTTGCACAGCTGAGTTGTGATACTGTTGAATTGTTTATAGAGAGGGCATTGGACGCAGTTAGCTGCTGAAGCGTTATTGTGCCGTTACCGCTATTGGCTGTAATCGTATCTGATAAGGTAAGAGTATTACCATTCAAAGTGATATCACCTGATGTGTTTGTTAATGTACCTGCACTTGCAATGATGGTATCATTCATGAGAGTAAACGTGCCCGAGGCCGCTACCGAAGAATTGCTTACGATTGTTGTTGTTCCCGTTCCACCAGTACGGCCAATGGTTATATCTGTAAAATTCTGAAAGCGGTCCAACTCAGCCTGCGTAAAAATGATATTCCCGCTCCCAGCTGATCCGAGATCAATATCTTTATCAACCGAATAAGGGCTCAGTGTTATTTGCTGTGTGCCATCACCTACCACATTACCAGAGAAGGTAAAGGCATTGGCCGTTAGTGTAATATTTGAACTGGCAGCAGGCGTTAATGTATCAGCAAATTCCAATGTTCCGTTACAGCTTATGCTTGGCGTACCACTTAGAGTAACTGGCTGATCGAATGACAATCCACCTCCTAACGAAGTAATGGAGTCCGATATCGTGTAGGTACTCGATCCGGATTCAGTCACGAATGACAGGGAACCATTTGCTAAAGATATAGAGTCTTGAACGCTAATATAGGAGCCTGTTCCCACTTTTAATGCTAGATCGCCGGTCCCGGTTATATTAATTGGACCGTTTATCGTAAAATTCCTTACTACTCGTAGGGTTACATCGCCTGTGCATGTTACACCTGCCGCATCGATATAAAAAAAGTCACAGTTTTCATAAAGATCAATCGAGCCATCCACATTGGCTATAAAATGGTCAAAATCACTTGAGCCTGATGTTGAATTGATGTTGAAGGCCCCGGTTCCATATAACTCGAGTAAGCCATAAGCATCTATCTCAGCATTGGACTGGGCGCCTCCTGTACTCGTTATTTTTAGACGCCCCCTACTCAGTCTGATTTGATTATTAATTGTGACAGCTTTTCCTGTAGCACCTGATTTACCGCTTTCCAGTACTAGTCGTCCGCCTGATCCAGTTATGTCAGCCCCTATCGTTACAGCTCCATCTGCTAACAGTGAGAGAGTTCTACTACTGGCAATTGCAATGGTTGAATTCACTGTAATATTCCCTGCCTCTCCCCCCGCGCCATCTGTCGTAATTGTCACATCTGTGCCTGAACTTAGTTTTGATGTAATATCGGTATTTAGAATGGTTGATCCCGATGCATTAGGTGTCCAGACATCCGGGTTAGCACCACTCCAGGTACCATTCGCCTCGGCCGAGGTAATTGTAACGTTATATGGATCAAACAACCATATTCCGGCATCACCGTTCTGTGCGGCTGCAGATCCTTGGGAACCATGTGTATCCAACCAATGCCCTGATGTTTCAATCCGCCCACCATCTCCGCCGTTTTCTCCACCATTGGCTTCAAAGGTACCATAGGCACGCGTAACAGATGATGGATTACTTACATTCGACCATGCAACAACAGTGCCGCCATCGCCTGTATCGATTGCGTTAGCTTCCAGCAATGCACCTGCCTCAATCAAAACATTTGTAGCTTGATAAATCTCCGGATCTTTACCCTGCCAACCGCCACCGACGTAAATCTCACCTCCGCCGGTTGCTCCAGAGGCATTCAGATGTGCTCCATCACGCACGATAATGTTATCACCCATGACGATTATTTTACCGCCTTTTGCAACAGCTGAGGATACATCTAGATTACCGGATAATAAAACTTCCTGTCCTGTAATTGTTAAATCGCCATTGTCCGTAGTAATATCGGCATTGATCAAAACAGTATGTCCGGCCTGTAGAGTAAAATCACCTCCGTCGCCATTAATGTTGTTAACACTAATATCACTTACAACGGCAATATTATTATCATACAGTAGAGTTACTGCTGTACCCGCGTTGAGTAAAGTGACAACTTCATCGGCATGCAGTGCGCTTATCTCCAAACTGCTGTTTGAGTGTGTGCTATTGGTGAGCCAGTCTGATTCATAATTGCTGACAT
>CAZVCD010000075.1:0-11233 GCA_964625675.1 uncultured Victivallales bacterium
AAAAAGATAATAGCAAGGTTTACCTGAAGAGAAATTTACATGAAAAACAATAGTACTTTTATGGTAAAAACCGCATTACTGATTAACTATGCAGTATTCAGCATGTTTTTGAATTTATTATCTATTTTTATAATGCAGTCAATGGCAATTTATCATGCTTCTGCTATGTCGGCCGGTGCTTTAGAAAGCTATCAGAATTTAACTCAGGCGGCCATGGCTTTCATTGCTTTTTCCTTCTTAATCAAACTGGGCTATAAAAGGGCTATGGTTATTACATTATTTATTATGACTATAGTCTGTTTATTTATGCCTATTCTTAATACGTACTGGGCAATTAAAATGTTTTTGGTCATAGTAGGTATAAGTTTTGTGCTTGTTAAAAATTCCATATACGCATCAGTTGGAATAATATGTACCACAGAGAATGGCCATGTACGATTTATAGTTTTACTGGAAGGTTGCTATATGCTAGCCGGGGTGGTAAGCATGTGGATCTTTTCTGAATTTATCAGATATGCTCCGGAACATTGGATGTATGGTTTCTGGGTATTGGGCATCTTTTCACTTTTAGCTGGTTTATTATGGTTAATTGTTCCTCTTGATGAGTCTGCTATTCAAAAAGCGAAAGTGTTCTGTTTCAATTAAAAGAAATTTGTGGATTGTTTAAAAGATATGCAGTAATAATATTTACTATTATGATTTTTATTTATGAACTGCTAGAACAGGGTATTGGTACATGGCTTCCGACTTTTTATAATGACACACTTTCAATTCCTAAGTATGTTAGTATCCAGGTTGCAATACTTCTTCCATTATGCTTTGGACTGGGGAGAATATGTGGTTCTTTTGTTTTAAAGAAAATTAGTTGGCAGATAGTGTTTCTAATAGGATTTATTATTGCTGGAATTTTGATCTTTAGTTCTGTCCATTTTTCTGTTTTAGGATCAGGAAAAGATGCAACTGGATTTTTCAATGTACCTAAAATTGCATATTTGCTGCCTCTGATGGGCTTTTTTATTGCTCCTGTTTATCCTTCATTATGTTCTCTTATTTTATCTCACACCCCCAAAGAAAAACATGTTACTTTAATGAGTGTAATTTTGATAGTAACTACTGTTGCCTGTAGTGTTGCGTCCAGATATATTGGAATTATGTTTGACTTGGTAGGAGGAAACCTCGCTGTAGAGTCAACTATCATTCCTATAATAGTTTTAATCTTCCTGATAGTTCCTTACAGCAAATTACTTAGCTAAAAAGCCGAATAGAATTGTAATGTACTTAAATATCTTTTAAGAGAATATTTGATGGAGAGGCTTCTATAATATTACTGAAATCAGTTATGCATTTTTTTATTGTTTCAAGTTCATCTGATTTCATAATAGGCAGTTCTTTGTGTTTATGTGATTCCAGTGCTTTCATTACATAGAAGATGGATATTTTATCTACGCTATGTGCCGGAAGGTAGGTAGCGTTCTTTTTTGCCAATTCATTATTGACTTTTACTATAATATTTGCTTTTACTAGCTCATCAAGTAGTTCCTGTGTTAGTAAAATGGGTATTTCCAGTTGGTGTGAAATTTGCTTAAATGTTAAAGCCGGTAGATCCTTATAAAAAGTTTTAACTATTAAACTGGTTATTCTTATAGCAATAATTTTTTTCATGTTATGGCTGATGTGATTAACAGAATAATTGAATTCATAATCTTCAATATTTTGAGTTATGAATGAGATCTCTGCGCCTAATAGTACTGTCATCCAGCTAAGTTGTACCAGTATGAGAAAAAGGGGTAGTGCCGCAAAACTTCCGTATATAGCGTTATATGATGAAACACCAATCTGAAAGTTAAGATACAGCCATAGAATAAATTCAATAATAGTTCCAGCGACTATTCCGGCAACAACGGCAGCTTTAATTTTGACCCTATGGTTTGGCATTATTAAGTATATGAATGAAAATAGTATCCATACTAAAACATAGGGAATAAGAGAAGTAATAATAATTGTAAATGTAGATGGCAAATGAATTAATGTGGTTATCCTTGTAGTAACATAAACAGTAAAACTACCTGACAAAATAAATAAAAATGGACAGATAAGGGCAATTGATAGATAATCTGTAAACTTGCGAATATAGCTTCTGTGAATATTGATTTTCCAAATAGCATTAAAGGAGTATTCAATATTACTTAATAATTTGATAATGGACCAAAGCAATACAACAGCACCAATTCCAGCAATTAATCCGCCTTTAGTTCTAGCCAGCAGGTTAGTGGAAAAAGCTATTACCTGGGTTAATATTTCTTCATGACCTCGAAAGCTTTCATGCAGCCGCAGTATCAGCATTTGTTCCAGACCAAATCCTTTGCTAATGGCGAACACAAGAGCGAATACGGGAACTATGGACAGTAGGGTATAATATGTTAGTGCTGATGCCCTTATATGGCATCTATCGTCTCTAAAGCCTTTGAATGAAAGAATAATTATTTTTAGGTGCCTTATTAACAGCAGCTTATTGCGTGAAATATTCTTTTTATGAATATTCCACATCTCAACCTTAAGAAAATTTATAAATTTATCCATCTTTAGCCTTAACTTTTATTTTGAAAAACGGTTTTCAGTCCCATTTAAAAGGCGTTTTATGTTTGAGGAATGTTTGTATATAGCAAACAAAGATAAAAAGACTACGAAACATTGATGTGAAACCGGTATTGGATAAAAATTAATTGCAGAAAACAGTATTGTTAGAATTGCTACTGCAATTGCGGCTACGATACTTGCAAGAGATACGTATCTAGATGTTTTGAATGTAATAACCCAGATTAAAAGGCCGCATACTATGGCTATAGGGGTTATTGCCACAAGGGCGCCTGTACCGGTAGCGATACCTTTGCCACCTTTAAATTTCAGGTAAATCGGATAGATATGTCCAAGTACTGTAATTAAAACTATTACTATTATGGTCATTCCATATAACCTGTTCGGAATATTGAACAGGCCGGGAACAAAAGTCATGGCGCATAAAACAGGTATAAATCCTTTTAAAAAATCAAGAAAAAAACAAAATATACCCCATGGTTTGCCTACAGTACGTGTAACATTGGTCGCGCCTGTGCTGAAACTGCCATGTTCCCTTATATCAATGCCGTTAGCTTTTCCTATGATGAAGCCCCATGGAATAGAACCGAAGAGATAGGTTATAAAGAAAAGAATTAACAAATGTATAATTAGCATGAGATAAGAATCCTAAATTTAGAGGTTAAAAAATATATGAATTAGTTCTTTAAGTCGCTGTTCATCACCAGTAATTGTTATTTATCAATAAGTATATCCGAAGCAAAATAATTTTCGATAAATAATAAAAATAATTGATATAAAAAATCTCGCCTTTATCCGCCATTTTATCCGCCATAGCTCATAGAGCGAAGGAGGAAAGAATCCAAAAATAAAAAAACCTCCGGTATAAAAAGCAAGGTTTACCTTGAAGAAAAGCCTACTTATTATATTATTATAACTTGCAGAAAATAAAAACAAAGCCTTTTTAATAGATATAATAAAGTATTTATTAAGAAAATATTGAAAGGATGTTTGAATTATGTCGATGATTATGGTGATTTATTACTCTAAAACTGGAAATACAAAAACTATGGCAGAGTATGTGGCGCAGGGAGTAAAGGATGCGGGGGCAGAAGTTATATTGAAGGCTGTAAAGGATGTTAAAGTCGAAGAAATGCTTGATGCTGATGGAATAATACTGGGATCTCCTACTTATTACGGACATAGTGCTGGCATATTACGCTCTTTTTTAGATGAAAGTGTTAAGCTGCATGGAAAATTGGCTGGAAAAGTTGGAGGTGCATTTGCGTCTTCGGCTAATATTGGTGGTGGGAATGAAACGACTGTCCTGGATATTATTCATGCTCTGCTTATACATGGTATGATTGTGGCTGGCGAATCTAAAGGCGATCATTACGGACCTGTAGCTATTGGTAAACCTGATGAGAAGGTCAGAAAACGCTGTTTAATATTAGGTAAATCAGTAGCTGAGTTGGCTGAAAAACTATCTTAGTTTAAAAACTAGAAAATTTAGTAGTTTTATTAACGGGAAATCGAATATCGTTGTCGACATCGAAAACGATAACGATCAAGACAAAACTTAAATACTTTAGTTAAAAAATGACTAAAAATAAACATAAAAAATATATGTGCGAGGCTTTAAAGCTTGCCAAACAAGCACGGGGACAAACAAGTCCCAACCCTATGGTGGGGGCTGTAATTGTTAAAGAGAGACAGATTATTGGCAGGGGATATCATAAAAAAGCTGGTGGTCCTCATGCTGAGGTTAATGCCATCAATTCTGTGCTAGATCAGTCTGATTCTAAAAATAGACTTGCCGATTCTACAATCTATGTTACACTTGAGCCTTGTTCTACATATGGAAAAACCCCACCTTGCACTGAAGCTATTATAAACGCAGGAATAAAAGAAGTAGTAATTGGCTGTGTGGATCCAAATCCTAAACATGCCGGTGCGGCAGTAAAGATACTTCAACAAAACGGAATTAATGTAACAGTAGGAGTTAAAGAAGAAAAATGTCTCAAGTTGAATGAGGCTTTTTTCTACTGGATTACACATAAAAAGCCGTTTGTTTTGCTGAAAATGGCAATGACACTGGATGGAAAAATTGCCACTGAAAACGGCAATTCTCAATGGATAACAGGAGCGTTGGCAAGAAATCGCGTACAAAAGCTTAGAAAATGGGCTGATGCAATTTTGATAGGGGGAGCAACTGCACGTATTGATAACCCTTCACTAACAGTCCGGGATAAAGATTTGAAAATTGTAAAAAACTGGAATCAGCCGCGAAAGCTGATTGCTTCATCTTCAATGAGTCAGGCCGAGTTAGATAAAATATTCCCAAATGGAGCTGAATTGCTAAAAACAGTTCAACTATCTGACTGGAATGACATAATGGTGCGTTTGGGAACAGAAAATATAACATCTATCCTTGTTGAAGGCGGTGGAGAGCTTGCAGCTGAACTTATGAAAGCCGGCATTGTAAATAAAGTGGAATTCCACATTGCACCAAAAATATTAATTGGACGAAACAGCAGGCCGGTTGTTGGCGGAGCCAATCCTTTATCGCTAGATGAAGCTAAACAATTGAAAAATATACAAATCAAAAAATACGGAAATGATATTGCTGTATCAGGATACTTGAAGTAATAAATATTTTTCTAACATATTCAGGCAAAAATATGTTATAGATATCTTCTAAAGTTTATCTGCTATTTCTTTTATTTTTTTGAAGTAATCCGATTCTACTATATCTGTTTTCTGCTGTTCTTTGTAAACCTCATCTATTTCAATTTTTAATGTATTGATTTTTTTATTTAATTTGAATATGGTCACATTCGAGATGTGAATAATTATCAAGAATAAGGCAATAATTATTGTAACAATTAACATTTGGAATATTGCTCTATTTATATGTACATATGCGCCTGTAGCATCCATTAGTTTAGGGAGCAGGGTAGACATCCCAATAATCCATGTTTGGTTGTTAAAAGTAAAAGGTGTAAATGTTACTAATGTTTTTCCACCATCATCGTCATGGAGTAAAAACTCCCACCAAGGTAAATATCTATCAGAGTATGATTTGTCTTTAACGTTTATATACCATCCCACCCCTTGGACTCTTTTCTTTAATAATGCTAATAACTCCTTATAGTGTTTAGCTGAACTGTTGTTAGTGTCAAGATTGAAATAATCAAAAAGATCCAGTTTTTTGTCAATTACGGGAAAAAAAAGACTTGTGTACTTTGAATCTCCTGTAACAAACCAAATGTCACCGTAATTTACAAATTTATCCTTTTTATTTCCATCATAATCTAATTTTAATGAGCTGCTTTTGATGATTTCAGAAACTTGGCTGATATTCTGTGTAGTGTTTTGTTTTATTCCATTTTTTATTGAAGTATTTTTTTCAATTTGAAGAGCTAGTAGCTTAACAATATTCAATTGCGCATTTTTATAAGAGTTTTTTACAGTTCCTTTTATATCATTGGTTAGCTCGTATACGTTGTACCAGCCGTATATTATTATTCCTATTCCCAATACGAGTGCTATAATGCGTATCGGCTTTCTTGCAAAATTAAACTTCATAAGATATTTCCTTGTTACTATTTATAGATTTAATAAAACACAGGTTTAACATTTTTTCTAGATGGTTGGCCTTATAAAAACAGTAATATTTCTGAAAATGTAAGATTATGTGTTGTTTAAAATAATCTTACCAAATGCTTTATCTTGGTCTTATAAATATTCTTATTATAATTTTTCCATAAAAAGATGAGCAAATAAAGGATAACTGTATTTCTGCATTCATTTATACTGAAATACTGTATGATGTTTTTTATTTGTGGAATAAATTCTGGGGATGTACTCAAATCATAAATTCCAGCGCCTAATATGAACGGTAATGCGAGTCTATTGCCAGCTATTTCGCCGCATATAGCAACTTTTTTATCCATTATTCAGGTTAAATGAAAAACAAATCACTACGTTTACTGTAGCGCAATATTCTTTTTATGTAGCACCTGCCTGAATGTCTTTGCTCTATATTGATATAGTGTTTAGAATGGTTTATATGTTTAATGAGGCAGAGCTGGCAAGCTATGTTGACAGTAGAGTAATTATAGGATAAAATCTGTAATTAGATTGGAAGTGTTTTAACTACTAAGCGAAGGGAACTGACTTATGAAAAACTTTATCAAAGGAACAATTTGCACATTTGCACTAGCTGTAGTGATACAAGCTTGTTATGCTGACTTCAAATTTGTTTTTGATAATAAAGACAAAGATCCAAAATGGTTTGCATTGTCTAAATCAGATAATGATCAAAAATGGTTAAATTTTACTGACAGTACATGGGGCGAAACAAAGTTTGATAAGAAGTATCAAATAAAAGTTGATGGAAATGGTAAATCAAAACCGTTAAATGTTCCATCTTTTAGTGGTGGGGCTAGACTGTTTGTTTTTAATGAAGAATTTCAAGGGGGGGCCGCTATGCCCTGGGGAAGACCAGACTTATCTATTTCTAGTGTTTTATATGATAAACTTGAAGGAGGGGGGCAGGCAACAGGTGGTACATTTAACCAAACTTCTGTTGACTTTTTTGCCATACCTCTGCAGGTGCAATTAAATAAAGGAGAAAAGCATGGATTTAAAGACACTGCCACCTCTGCTAAGATTATTGCTGATCTAAAGGCACTGCCAGCTCCTTTTACGGAAGGATCTAAGAAAGTACATAAATCTGTTGCAGGTACAGACAAAATAATTGACCTACCGCGTTTCAGGTCTCCTCTTAAATGTGCTGACGGTGCAGATTCTGCTTTTGCAACTTGGCAAGATGGTAAAATAGAGGGTTTTCTTAAAACAGTTGCTGAAAAATGGAGTGGCAAAACAAAAACCTATGGAGGAACAGATGTTTCTTTCAGCAATGCTTCAGGAAATACAATTGAATGTAATGGACAAGCTATAACATTAACAGGAAAGCAGGCTATTCAAAATGACTATAGTGATATACCCGGAGGCCTTCTGTCTTCTGCTATGCTGAGGGGGATTTTGACTTCTGATGTCGAAGACTGGGGTAATTGGGATGGACAGAATCAGGATACTGCAAAAGATATGGCTAAATATTATCAGAAAGCGCCTTATAATGCTTATTGCAAAGTGCTACATGAAAAATATTTAATAAACGGCATGGGCTATACAATGCCATACGATGATTATTTTCATTGCGATGCCAGTTTGCCACCGCCAAAGGATGGCGACACTATTACAGTTACAGCGCTTTCTTTAGGAGGATTTAAAGCTGAAGCTCCTCCTGCAGAAGAGGTGGTAGGTAATGCAGTTCCAGTGAAAAATGAAGGCAATTTATAAAAAATAAAGTAATTGATTTGTTTCTTATAACGGCAATAAAAGTAATGGTTCTATGACTACTTTTATTGCCTTTTTTTTCTTTATATGAAAGCTCCCTTTTATAGAAGTTATGTTCTCTCGAATGTTATTATTCAATAATATAATATTTAAAAAAAATATTGTATCGTCGATCTGTCATACTTTCTTCATTAGCTGTGTTTATAAAAAATTAGTGGTTTAAAGGGGTTTTATGTGCCTGTATTATACCCTATAATAATGTTTGTAGAGTTTGTCTTGTGTATGAAATAATGGAATTTGTTTTTTAGCTTATTAATAGATAACAGTTTTACTGTCATTAGAAAATTATAAAATAAGTTTAACTTGTGAAAAAAAAACTCTTAAAATTATCTTGTGTAATAATAATAGTAATATGCCTACTGGTTATAGGTGCATACTTTGTTTTTACTAGTTCTTTTTTTATTAAATCTTACCTTCTGCCTGCATTGTCTAATGCTACAGGCACTAAAATAGCAGCACAAAATGTATCTCTTTCTCATTTTCCATCCAAAATAAAGTTAGACAAATTTTCAGTACAGTTTAATTCCAAAATTGAACTAAAAGGCGAAACAGTCAGTTTTAATTATGACTTATGGAAATTATTAAACAATGAAGTTGAAATCAGCAATTTAATAGTAAAAAAATCTACAATTATTTTCGAGAGTGGTGAATCAGCTCAAAGGGATTCGTTTAAGTTTTGTGTTGATAATTTAAATATTTCAATTACCGAACTGGCTAATAATTCTACTACAGAAGTTGTTTATGATTTTTCCTTTAAAGCTGATAGAGAAAATTTATTTGATGTCAATGCTAGAAAAATAAGTGGTGTTGTTAACTGTTTTATCGGGAAAAACTGGATACCTGAGCAACTTAGTTTGGCAACTGTGTTTGACGATGTTTCAGGATTTACTAAAGCCGCACGATTTGATAACAGAAAATTAAAAATGGATATGGAGTTAGATTATTTTAACAATAATATTACGATTAAAGATTTTGTTTTTAAGGAAATATTGTTTAGCAAAAAAGTGTTGTCTAATATCAACCTAAAAGGAAACCTTTCCGTTAGTCCTTTTGCCGCAAAGGTTGATGTTCTTGATTGTTTGTTGTCATCGAATCTTTTAAATATTGTTGGAATTTTATACGGGATCAGCTTTGACAAAACAGTGTTTGATTACTCCGGGCATATTTCTTATTCGAAAGATGATCTTCAGTGTACGGGTGGCCTAAAATTGTCTAACTTTACTGTAGCCAAACCAGACTTTAAGTTTATTGAAGATAGTTCACTTAATGTTAACATTAAAAGTGATTTAAACTACAATTTTTCTAAAGAAGAGATCAAAACAAACACCTTTAATATGGTTATTAGGGATAAGGGCAAAAAAACAGTAGAATTATCTTTGCTAGGTAAATTTTTAATTACATGGTTTGATAACAAATTTAGCTTTAAAAGTTCATGTTCCCCCGCCGCTAACCTAGTTATTGATGGCTTTGACCTGTCTATCATTGAAAATATTATTGCTAGGTATTGTGATTTTCATCTTCTTAAAGGAATTATGAATTCAAATATTGATGCATTTGTAGAAAATAAAAGTGGGAATTTAGAGATAAAAGGAAGTGCTGATATATCGAAAGGTAGTGGGATATTTAATAAGCAGCAATTGAATGATTTAGATTTGCGGCAGGAGGCAGAATTAGACATTGCTTCATTCGAGGATATTTTTATCAAAAAGTCAGAAACTACACTCTTTGTAAATTCAGAAGAAGCGATCCGACTTGAGACAACTGGAAAGGTTAACTTTTATAAGCAAAAGGGTAATGTTCGAGTAGGAATAAAACAGTTGTCTACAGGAGCATTGAACAAACTTCATATATCTTTTATTAAGAATATTCTGGGGATTCGAGAATTGTCTTTAAATGGTTTTATTAAGTTTGATTACAAAGAGGGTGGGCGTGATTTTATTCTGGAATCCAAATTGAAAGCTGATGATCTGTCTTTTTTTGAGGTAAAAGACGCTCCGGATATTCCACTAATTTCGGGCAGTCTGGAAACTTACCTGATAAAGGAAAGAAACACGTTAATATTAAAAAAGTTTATATTTAACCTTGATGCACCTAAAAGCCGAATAGGCAATTTAGCTGCTGCTGGGAAATTGTATATGAGCGGCCTGGAAAGATCAAAACTGAAATTATATTCAGAAGGAATTGAGTTAAAGGAACTGATAACTATATTCAACAGTATTGCAGGTGTATTTAACATTAATTTTGAGAATGTAAATCTTGGTACAGATTTAGATCTTAAAAATATTACATTTGGTCCTTATCTCACATTTGATTGCGCTGGAGCAATTAGTTTAGACAAGGGGCTTTTAAATGCTGATCCTATATATGTTTCAATAAATAAAGCATCTATTTTGGGAAAAATAGTTTATGATTTTAATGCAGCTAACAATAACTATTTCAATATTTCAGCTAATGCATCAAATATTGATATATATCCGTTACTTAGTACTTATGACCCAGATGTTTATTCAAATGCAAAAGGAAGGATAAGCCGTTTTTCTATGGCATTAGAAGGTAATGGAATCTCTTTAAGGAATCTTGAAAAAAGTTTTAAAGGACAGGTTACTGCTGTGTTTCATGACGTATCTATACCTGATAATCCAGAACGAAACGACTATATAAGATTACTCTTTATACCAATAGAGGTGGTGGCACAGATGAATGTTCTTTTTGGTAGTGTTAATTTTCCAATATTTTTTAATGATTTAGTTAAATATTCCAGGGACATATTTAGCCGTATGCAGAATTTAAACTTGGTTTACGGTAATATTTATCTAATCGCAGAAAATGGAAAAATTCATTTCAAAGAGTGCTTTTTTAACTCATACAGCAATCCTGTCAGCTGGTTAAAGTTTAATGGTTCTGTTGGTTTTGATAGAACCTTAGATATGAATACTAAAGTGAAATTTGATAATATTTTTATTATTCCTCTTCATATTTCCGGTACCGTTTCCGATCCAAAACCTGACTTTTTTGATTTTATTACAGCTATTGAAGATGAAGTTTCTGGTTCTGGTAGAAAAGATATTATAGATGCATTAAAACTGCCGAATACTATTCTTGAACACATGTTTTATAATTCAGATATTTTTTTCCAAAGTGCTGCACCCTGATGCTAAAATAACCTCTTATGTGGATAACGTGGTCAGAGGTCAGAGGTCAGAGGTCAGAGGTCAGAGGTCAGAGGTCAGAGGTC
>CAZVCD010000076.1:0-11087 GCA_964625675.1 uncultured Victivallales bacterium
ATATTTACTCATAATTAATATTCCTTTAGATTCTTAAATTTAAAAAACAACTGTGTATTATTCTATAATTCACCGAAAAAGAGAAAATTAATCGCTTGAAATAAAAAAATAATGGATAAAAAACTCAATTAATAGATGTACTCAAATTGGGGCTTACGTACATTCAGACAAAAAACGATTTATCGGCAGAACAAATAAAGAATTTGATTTTTTAGGTTACTACTTTAAGCTGGGGCTGAAAGTCTCTTAAATATATCTTCAAGATATTCCTGCGGATTAATATTCATTGCCCTGCAGGATTGAACTAAGGATAATAAGTTAGCCATAGCTACACCACTTCGTTTACTTCCGACAAAAATCCAGCTTTTAATGTTCAGCATATTGAGGACAAATGTTCTGTAATATTCTACCGCAATATAGCATCACAATTTTTTGCTGATACTAAATATATTTCACAGTTAGCAAATAAGGAATTTTTATCAACAAATAAAAATCGTTATACTCCCTTACAAAATGGAGAACACGAATTTTATGCAGACGCAGCAATTGGAACGACAGAAATTGTAGAGGTTATATTAGGCAACGATAAAGACTCTATGGATACTCTGATATTGATATTAATATGATGATCAAAAAAGAGCGTTCAAAACTATATTCGACAGCAAAAAGTGTTATTAAACAGTAATGAATAATTCAAAAGCACTGCTGACAATATAAAAATAAGACCTATAGATCATATTGGATTTATAGGTCATATAGTATACTCAAAGCTGTAATTTTTTCTGTTTCTTATGAGCGTATTATTGCAAGTATCTCATCGCGTTTATGTCTCATTTTTTCTTCTGCATCTGCTTCAACATTTAGTCGAAGAAGAGGCTCAGTATTTGAACATCGAACATTAAACCACCAGTCTTCAAATTCAAAAGAAAAACCATCCAGTTCAAATTTATTATTTGCATAAGAATATTTTTCTTTAAGCAACGTGATTACAGCATCAACATCTGCTACCTTAGAGTTAATTTCACCGCTTGCATAATATTTACGTAAAGGCGCAGTTAATTCACTGACAGTTTTGTTGGTTTTACAAATCAAATTGGCAAGTTTTATCATTGCCAGTCCCTGTGATTCCGCAACATTATTTTCTTTAAAATAATAGTGGCCAGATAGTTCTCCGGCAAAAATAGCACCAGTTTCACGCATTTGAGCTTTTATAAATGCATGTCCTACTCTGCACATTATAGCAGTACCACCATTTTCTTCAATGCACTCTTTTACTGCCTTGCTGCTTCTTAGATCGTATAAAATTGTAGCAGGCCCATCACTTAATATATCCTTTGCAATTAATCCGAAAAAAATATCCATAGATATTCTATTGCCTTCATTATCAACAAAACCACACCGATCGGCATCGCCATCGAATCCTGCACCAAAATCGGCACCAACTTCTTTAACTTTAGCACAAAGGTCATCAAGTGTTTCAGTTATCAGTGGGTTGGCTTCATGATTTGGAAATGTACCATCCAGTTCTTCGTATAATGGTATTAGTTCAAACATATCTCTAATTCCGGCAATTTCATATGACCCCATAGAGTTGGCAAAATCTGCAACCACTTTTAGTTTACGGTCGATTTTTGCAAATGAACGCAGAAATTCAGCATAATCAGGTGCTATATCATAAGTGCTTATTTCACCTTTTTTAGCAATATTTTTATCCCATAGTCCTTCCATAGCTATTTTTTCAATATCTTTAATACCAGTGAGACTGCTTATAGGTATTGCTGTTTCCCGACATAACTTTAAACCGTTCCATTCTCCGGTATTATGCGAAGCGGTTATCATAATGCTTCCGTCAACTTTAAGTTTACCGTTAGCAAAATATGACATTGGAGTAGAACACATCCCAATATCAATAACATCCATTCCCTGTTCAGTAATACCTTTTGCCAAGGCTTTAAAAAGTGGCATAGAATGCGGCCGCATGTCTCTTCCAATAACAATTTTTTTCCCTTTTAAAAACGTCGCGTAAGCTCTACCAATTTTTTCTACCAGCTCTTCATTTAGCTGATCCGGATAGATTCCTCTGATATCATATGATTTAAAAACGCCTGCCATTTTTATCTCCTGTAATTTTTACATATTTTTGTCTTTACTTAACCAGCCACTGATAAGCACCAATAGCAGAAGTTATTGTAAAAATTGTATTTAGTATAATAAATAAGAGTGCTATTTGACATCCTTTTTTAAGCGAATAGTACGAATAAATAACAAGAAAAAGCCCTCCAATAGTGTATGCTATAGGATTTAGTGTTCCTACCCCCATGGCCAGAAAAAACAGCCCAACAGTACCTATAATCAGATATCTTTCTTTAAACGATCCTTTTACAGTAAAATATACTACAGTAATTAGAACCATTATAAAAGTAATTATTGTTATTGCTAAAATCGTTAGATGGCAAAAAGTCAAAATTGCGTCTACTACCAATATTGCTTCAAGGACTGTAAAGAAAACTTGTTTTTCTAAGTATGAAGAGAGCGTTAGCAAAACAGCACCCGCTAAAAACAAATATCTCTGACAAGGAACCCCAGGCATAAGGGTACCTACTATAAAAAATAAAAGACCTAATACCCCTATGAGAACATTAACCAAATGATTACCATGATATGCTTTAGTCATAAATGATTCCCCCATGTATTAAAGTTATGTTATCACCATTTTATTTTAAATTGTAAGTAGCTTTAATTCATTCAAAGCGATAAAAGCTCCCTAACTAAATCTAACTATAAGCCTTTGTTATCCATATCTTTTTTAATGCAGTCAGGAAGAAAAGATTTCCATCTTTTAATTCTTGCATTATCATCAAGTTCTGGAATTTCATCAGATTCAAAATTTCTATTTGATACATCCAGCACCGCAACTGCCTCAAGATTGAAAACATTACAAAGAGTAAAGAGAGTAGCAAGCTCCATTTCAACTCCTAAAAGATTTAGTTTTCGCCATTCATGTTGTACATCCCGATACTTCACAGGAACATAGCTCAAATAACCGGAAGTTCTGGCCTGAGCAGCCCAAAATGTATCAGTCGTTACAGTAACCCCAAAATGATAAATTAATTTTTTCTCTATAAAAACTTCTTCAAATGTATTTGTCATTTCTAGATCGGCAACCGCGGGGTATGTTTCTGGCGCATAGTGAGTAGAAGTGCCTTCATATCGCATTGATGCTTTAGATATGAGCAAATCTCCAATATTCATGTTAAACTGCAAAGCACCGACTTCACCTAATCTAATGAAATACTTGAGTCCGATCATTGCCATTTCTTCAAGTCCGATTCCCATTGCAGGGCCACCAAGGCCTGTAGAAACAACCGCCACTTTCTGTGAATTAAAAGTAGCCAGATAAGTAAAATATTCTCTATTTTCATTAATATATTTAGCATTTGGATCAAGAATTTTTGCTATTGCTTCAATGTATTTTTTATCATTTATCAAAATAGCATATTCGGCTTTTTCAATCGTATTTTTTGAAAGACCAATATGATATAGAACTTCATCGTCTTTTGCATAATGCATTTTATATTTCTCCTAGGTATAACCATTGTCATAATGTTGCTATGCTATTGGTTATGCTAATTTGTTATGTATTTTAAAAGAAATCAGAAACTCTTTCTAGTTTATTATCCTTTTATATAGCCTCTTTTTTTCATATCAATAATTAAACCTGCTTTTAACAATTTTTGCCAATTAACCTGAGCTCTTTTTTTTCCGGCTAAATCCGGTACTTCGCTCTCAGTACGTTTTGCTATTATGCCACAGAAGCACACGGCTTCTAAGTTGAATACTTCGCATAAAGTAAATAAAGCTGAAGCTTCCATTTCAAAATTTGAGACATTCAGAGCGTGCCATTCATCAAGCGACCCTTTGAATTTTCTTTGGAGGTACCCAGTAAAATTATCATAACGTTCCTGGCCTGGCCAAAATGTATCAGACGAAGCGGTAATGCCAATGTGATAAGGTATATCCTCTTTTTTAGCTGCCTCAACAAAAGATTTAGTAAAGCGGAAAGAGGCTACAGCAGGATATTCAACTGGAGCATACTGAGAAGAAGCACCATCCAGCTTTACAGCTGCCTTGCTAATTACGATATCGCCTAATTCTATATTATCACGGATTGTCCCGGAAGTTCCCAACCTTATAAAATATTCAACTCCAAGCTTGGCAAGTTCTTCAGCAGTAATACTGATTGCGGGACATCCCATTCCGGTGGAAACTACTATGACCTTTTCTCCTGAAATATTTGCCATGTATGATACATGCTGTCTATTTGAACAAACAAACTTGCTCTTGCTGTCTAGATCTTCCGCTAAACTTTTCGCTCTTGTCGGATCTCCGGGGAGTACAGCATATTTTGCTCCTTGAAGCATTTTCCTGCTCAAACCAGTAAAATACATGGTTTTTTCGTCTGTCACATAGTTCATATGCTTTCTCCTTAATGTTTTCTTTGCGTATTATTATTTACTATATAAAATATATTGAATGCTACCAAATAATTATAACATATTATTTTTTAATAACAGCATTTAGTGCGAAAAAATATTAATAATCAGAGGCGAAGTTTTTAGACAAAAATGAGTTCATAGTATTCATAACACCATAATTTTTCTCATCTCATTAGCAAGCAGTTCAAGTTAAACTTGTGTTTTATCGCGCGGTTAAACTTTGTTGATTATGAGTAAGTTAAAAAGCAGATTCCTGTACACTGAACAGAGGTCTCTATCTCTTATAACTAAATTAAGAGATAGAGGCTTGGTTTAATTAGGTTAGGTTTTATTGGTAAATAAATTGTTATAGCATCCCCTGCAAAAAGATTTATATTCCTGATCTCCTACCATAATCTGTTCTCCCGATTTAGTAGCTTTTCCATTTATAAATCTTGCATTGCAGATAGCTTTTCTTCCGCATTCACACATAGCTTTTATTTCTTCAATTTCATCTGCTATTTCAAACAATCTTTTACTTGCGGGAAATAGTTTGTTTCTAAAATCAGTTCGTAGCCCATAGCATAGAACTGAAATTTCAAAAGTATCAGCGATCATTCCAAACTGATCAATTTGATCCGGCTGTAAAAAATGAACTTCATCTACAAATACAACCTTAATTGTACGTCCACTATCAAGTTCATTTTTTACAATTTCGAAAACGTTATCAGACTTTTTAAGAAGTATAGCATCTACAGACAGTCCGATGCGGCTTTTTATTTTGCCATCATTTCTGGTGTCTAGGGCGGGGGTAAAAACAATAGTAGACAGTCCTCTTTCTCTATAATTATATTCTGCCCGAATCAAATCTAATGACTTTGAAGCCCCCATTACACCGTGTTTAAAATGTATTTTTTTTCCCAAAGCACGCCTCCTTTATTATTATGAATAGGCTAAACTAACTTTGTTCAAGTTCTAAGGTACGAGTTATTTGGTCACAAACTTCCGAAGGACCGAAATACTGAATTGGGCCCGGGTATACATATTTATTTTTGATTTCCCACTTTTCTCTATTTTTAACAAGTGCTAAAAATGGAGCGCCATCAAGTCTTACAAGTGCCTTTTGGATAACTGGTTTGTCTTCGCCATGTCTTCTTTCAACATTCATCATCATTGTTACAGGCACTCCGCCTGCTTCCCATTCAGTCGCGGGCTTTGAAATATTTCTTACTGATGCCATATAACCAGTTTTTCCTGCCCCGACTAAAGCAGCGGCCGTGTAACCTAGACTGTAACAGTAGTCAGCGTCAAAATTTGAAGGGGCTGCACAGCGTCCTTCATATCCGAAGAAATGACTAAGAGCACTGAATTTGCCATTGTAAAGTCCTTCAGCTTTCCATGCTTTTAAACGGAGATCCAGCATTTCAATAAGCAATTTTTCAGTTTCAATTCTCGATACTTGAACATTACCGTGCGGATCTCTATCCATAATAAGTTGTTTACGAATAATAATCGGTAGTGTTAAATAGGTTTGGGCTGAATCAGGAGAAAGTTTTCTTGTTATAAACTCAATTTTATCTTCCTCATTTGTAAAAGAATCAAATGCTTCATGCTTAAGCGCCATTAAATCATTAAGTTCAGTAATAAGAACTTTTATTTCAGGTATAAATTCAACAAGTCCTTCCGGAACTAATACGATACCGTAATTCAACCCTTTTTCAGCGCGTTTTGCTATTACTGTGGCAATCGCATCAATAATCTCATTAAGCTTTTGTTTTTTTTCAGCTATTTCTTCTCCAATCAGAGTAATATTAGGATGAGTTTGAAGCGCGCACTCAAGAGTGATATGAGAAGCAGAACGTCCCATGAGTTTTATAAAATGCCAATATTTTTTAGCTGAGTTAGCATCCCTTTCCAAATTACCTATCATTTCTGAATATACTTTACAGGCTGTATCAAAACCGAAAGAAGTTTCTATCTGTTCGTTCTTTAAATCACCATCAATCGTTTTTGGACATCCTATTACCTGAATAGGAATTTTTTTAGCACAATAATATTCTGCCAGCAAACATGCGTTTGTATTGGAATCATCACCACCAATAATAACAATTGCATTTATGTCAAGATTTTTACAGTTTTTAGCGGCTTTATCAAAATGTTCAGGCAATTCAAGTTTTGTTCTTCCTGAACCAATAATATCAAAACCTCCGGTATTCCTATAATCTGCAAGAAACTCTTTTGTAATTTCCATAAATTCATTATCAATCAAGCCTCCTGGGCCACCAAGAAATCCATACAATTTACTTTTATCGTTTATAGATTTAATACCATCAAAAAGGCCGGCAATAACATTATGCCCTCCAGGTGCCTGTCCTCCGGAAAGTACTACACCAATATTGATTGGGGAATGTTTTGCTGCATCGGTTTTTTTAAATTTTAATATCGGCATTCCATATGTATTAGGAAAAAGCTTTTTTATCTTTTCCTGATCATTGACAGATTCAGTAGATTTTCCAGTAATGATTTCAACATTAGCACCGTTTAATAGTGATTTTGGCAGCTTTACTTTATATTCTGCTCTTGCCTTCTGTAAAGGGGAAATATTTTTCATTCTGAGTCCTCCGTAATCAAGGTAAACCTTGTGTTGTTATCTCTTAAATTATAGTAATTCAGCTATTTGTACCGCGTTCAATGCTGCTCCCTTTAAAAGCTGGTCTCCAGCTATAAAAATAGACAGCCCTTTTTTATCATTCCTGGAAATATCCTGGCGTATTCTTCCAACAAAAACCTCATCTTTGCCGGAAGCTGTTATAGGCATAGGATAAATGTTTTCAGAAACATTATCTAAAAGTTTTACTCCAGGAGCTGATTTCAAAATTTCTCTTGCTTCTTCTGGTGTTATATCCTCTTCAAATTCCAGCAGCAATGATTCGCTATGAGCCCTGAGAACCGGTAGCCTCACACATGTGCAATTAACCTGAAGATTTGGTAAGCTCATTATTTTCTGAGTTTCAAATACCATTTTCATTTCTTCTTTAGTATAATCATTTTCTAAAAATATATCTATATGAGGAAAAAGGTTAAATGCAATTTGATGAGGAAACTTTGACGGTTTGATCTCTTCTTTATTTATTATTTGCATTGTTTGTTTTTCAAGTTCCTGCATTCCCTGTACACCTGCCCCACTTACAGCCTGGTAAGTTGAAGCAATTATTCTTTTCAGTTTTTTTGCTTTGTGCAGCGGAGCCACAGATACAACCATTATAATTGTCGAACAGTTTGGATTTGCAATTATTCCTTTATGTTTCAATGCATCTTCAGGATTTACTTCCGGAACAACCAGAGGTACCTCAGGATCCATTCTAAATGCACTTGAATTGTCAACAACAACAGCCCCAGCTTTTACAGCAGATGGAGCAAATTCTTTTGAGCGATCAGCTCCTGCACTAAACAGTGCAATATCAATATTTTCAAAAGAATCATGTGTCAGCTCTTCTACTTCGATTTCTTTACCTTTGAATAGAAGTTTTTTCCCTTTCGAACGTACGGAGGCCAGCAGCCTCAAATGTTTAACAGGAAAATTTCTCTCAGCCAATACACGGAGCATATCTGTACCAACAGCACCAGTCGCCCCTACAATTGCTATGTTATAATTTTTACTCATTACCGTTTTCATTCCTTAAATTCAGCAAGTTAAACTTGTTTATATTCTCTAGTTAGAGTTACAGCGTTAAAAAATACGCGTTTTTAATTTATACGTTTTTGCGGATATGAAAAGAATTAAACTTAATAATTATAGCAAAAAGTGTATAAATCATATATGTTTATAGCCTGTTATTATTGAAAAATCGGAATTTTCTTATTTAATATAATTAATAACTGAATTATTTTGTTCACTTTAAATATGATTTCAAGGAGTTCTAAGTATGATTAATGTTAATGTCCCCCCTGATGAACACGTAAAAGTATTAAACGGCCAGGGATGGATAGGCCTGATAGACAAAATGGGCACTGAATCATCAATTGTTAATGCAGCACGGGTTTCATTTGGAAAAATAAAGGAGGACATTGATGAAAAAGACATTGTCCTTTTAGAGTATCTTATTGAGAACAGACATACCAGCCCTCTTGAACATCTGGTTTTCACTTTCAGTATTTACTGTCCATTGTTTATACGAGGACAGTGGCATCGCCATCGCACTTGGTCATACAACGAAATTTCAAGACGCTATACCGAAATGGATATCGATTTTTTTACCCCAGCAAAGCTACGTCAGCAGGCTGAGATTAATCGCCAGGCATCGATTGATAGCCCTGTCTTCGATGATAAAAAACTTATTCTTTCCATTGATGAACATAATAAAAAGTCTCTTGAGCTTTATGAGAATCTTCTAAAACAGGGAGTTTGCAGAGAACAGGCAAGGGGGGTATTGCCACAAAACATGATGGTAACATTCTGGGGAACTGTGAACTTAAACAACCTTCTCCATTTTCTTGATTTGCGCGACCACGACCATGCGCAGTGGGAAATTAGAGAATATGCTATAGCAATTAAAAAATTGATTGCTCCTTATATTCCTAATGTTGCAAAATACCTAAAATGGAAAATGTAATCGTAACTTGGGCTAATATCTAATAGAATAAAAAATGATAAATTTACTGAAGGGAAGCTGTTATGAATGTAGACAATCAAACAATTAATAAAATTATTCAGATTTTGAAAGAAGAAATTGTACCTGCTGAGGGTTGTACTGAACCGATAGCAATAGCCTATGTTGCAGCTAAAGCTAGAGAACTTCTAGGCAAAACCCCTGACAGTGTAAAAATATATGCTTCAGGAAACATAATAAAAAATGTTAAAAGCGTTGTTGTTCCTAATAGCGGTGGAATGGTTGGAGTAAAAGTTGCAGCCGGTATGGGCATTATTGCTGGTAAAGTAGAAAAGGGACTCATGGTCATCAGCAACGTGAATGATGCAGATATGGTAAAAGTAAGAAATTTTCTGGACTCCTGCCCTATAGACATGATCCATGAAAAAACAGATGTAAAACTTTATGTTAGAATTGAACTCACATGTAAAGAAGAAAGAGTTTTAGTTGAAATAAAACACCTTCACACAAATATAACTAAAGTGATAAAAAACGGCAAAGAACTTATTAATAGACCATGCAGTGATGCCGATTTTAATTCGGCTCTAACAGACAGAAAAATATTATCAATAGAGTTAATTTATAATCTTGCAAAGATTATTGATATAGACTTGATTAAACCATTGTTCAAAAAAGTTATTAAGCTAAACTCTACTATAGCCGAAGAAGGACTCAAGGAATCGTTTGGGGTTAATATTGGCAGCTGTATTCTTAAAAATATTGAGCAAGGAATATACGGAGATGATCGAAGAAATAGGTGTGCCAGTTACACGGCTGCAGGCAGTGATGCTAGAATGAGTGGATGCCCTCTTCCTGTTATGACAACCAGCGGGAGTGGAAACCAAGGAATGACAGCATCTCTTCCTATTATTAAGTACTGCAAGATGAGAGGCTACAGTGAAGAACAGATGATTAGAGCACTATTTTTCTCACACCTTTCATGTATTCATATTAAGACTAATGTTGGAAGATTGTCTGCTTACTGCGGCGCAATGTGTGCTTCAGCTGGCACAAGCGGTGCTCTAGCCTTTTTAATCGGCGGAGATTTTCAAACTGTTGCAAGTGCTATAATCAATACTCTAGGTAACATCTCTGGAGTTATATGTGACGGAGCCAAAGCTTCGTGCGCCATGAAGATTGCTACAGGTATATATGCAGCCTTTGATTCAGCCACACTAGCATATCATCATAAAGTGCTTCATGGTGGTGATGGTATTGTTGGCAAAGACGTTGAAGAAACCATAAAAAATATAGGCGATTTAGCTCAACAGGGAATGCAGACAACTGATGAAGTCATCTTGGGAATTATGACTAAATAGATTGAAGGAACACTTTTTATTATGCAAAATGAAAGAAATAATACTATTTCAGATGAAGCTGTTCCGCTAAAAATCAAACTCAATTCAAAAGACTGGGGTTGGGTTGCTATAAATATTGGAATGGGAATTGGTGCCGGTATAGTATTTCTACCGGTTCAGGCAGGAATTGTTGGATTATGGACATTTTTAATATCCATAATAATAGCATATCCTCTACTATATCTATTCCAGAGATTATTTATCAATACTTTAGCTGAATCAAGAAAGTGCGATAACTACACTACAGTTATTTCTGAGTTTCTTGGAAAAAAATGGGGTATTGTATTGGGATTTATTTATTTTATTATGCTTACTATTTGGGTTTTTGTTTACAGTACTACAATTACCAATGACAGCGCATCATATCTTCAAAATTATGGTGTTACAGAGGAGCTTCTTTCAAATAATCCAATTTACAGTCTCCTCATAGTAATCTTCATGGTATTTCTTGCATTTAAAAGTAAAATACTTCTTTTTTACATATCTAAAATATTAGTTTTTTTAATTTTGTTTGCTCTCGTGATATTAGCCATTTTAATAATACCTTACTGGGATGTTGCAAATATTATGCCAATAACGTCATTTTGGGCAATGGCAAGAGATGT
>CAZVCD010000077.1:0-2724 GCA_964625675.1 uncultured Victivallales bacterium
TACGAATAAAACAGATTCAACCACTGAAGGTAATGATTCAAATACAGATAGCAAAACTACGGAAAAAGTTGACCCGAAACAGGTTGAATGGTTTTTCAAAAAGCTGGGTAAGCGGTATATTCACCCAAAAACATGGGCCATATCAAAAAATAAAATTGATAACAGCAACGCTTATGCTAACGGAACCCTCAACAATGTAACCCTTGTTTGTGAAATATATGCCGAAGATGCAAAATTTCCGCTCAATAAGTTGGCTCAGTTTAAGGAATTGCCCCCTGGTACTGATATATCACCTGTAGTTTTAAGTACAATAAAAGATTATCTAAAAAAAATAAAAGATGAGCAAGCTAGCTCAAAAACAAACTCAGAAAAAGGAACAAGCCAAAACCAGAATCAAAGTCAAAGTTCCGATTCTACTAAAACTAAGGACAATTACGGAAGTTTCTCTTGTGTCGCACAATTGCTTGAAATTGAGAATATTGAAGATGATGTTTATGACGGAAGTACTGAAAAACAGGGATTAAAGGATATTATGACTGTTTTTAGTGATGGGAAAATATATGTTAACAAAGCAAACGAACAAGTTTTAGCACTGGTTCCCGGCATTAGTTCCGGTGCAGCTGGACAAATGGCAAGCCAGGTAGCCACTGAAAATTATTTAAAAAGTTTTGATGATCTAAATTCTATGATTGGTGCTAATTCAGCTGACACATCAAAAGCAAAAAAGTGGTTAACATTATTGCCAAAATATTTTAGAATAAAAGCTAAAGCTACTGTGTACGGGATTACGAGCACAGCCGAATGTGTAGTAAAAATAGAGAAAAATAATATTAATTTTGTTTTAATGAATAGAGGATAAACTTGTGCCGATAGGAATTTTACAAAAAGAAAAAGCTACTGTTATAGAAGTAACGGAAAGTGGCAGTTCTGTTATTGTAGACAAGAGTTATATAGCAGAGAGTGACATAGATTGTAAAAATGCGATTGTCGGCCTACCATTGGATAACTTTATCATTAAAAATGTTTATCTGCCCAATGTATCTAAAAAAGAGCTTCAGAAGACTATAGACTTACAGCTTGAATTTAACATACCGAACCATCAAACTGAATATGACACAAGCTATATAACAAAAGAGTCTAGATCAGGCTACCTCCTACTGATGCTAGCAAGCAAAAAAACAGAACTCAATGAGAAAGCAAAGGCCACAGTACCTGCACCTCTTGGACTGTATTCTTTTGCAATGCACCATGATCTTATAAATAAAAAAGAAAATACGCTGCTGATATATATTAATGAAGAAAATATTACTTCTATTACGGTAAAAGGAACAGAAGTAGTATTTATGAGAGAATATCCGCTGAATATTATTAAGAACATTATGCAGAGGATTCAACTTTCATCACAGGCAGTATACCTACAGCCCGATAGACGTTTTATAGATATTAAGAAAATTATCGTTTTAAGTACAGATGAAAAAAATAAAACTTTAATTGCTAAAGCTGTTGGACAAGAAAAGAAAGTTCAGTGGGTTGATTCTTCTGAGTATGACAACAAAGAAACAGGCAATCTTCTTTTAACGGCAGGCTTGGCTTTATTCCATAATCAAGACAAAACGATGTCTGGTTGGAGCATTTCCAAAAAACCTCCCGGAAAGCGTGAATCAATAAAAAAAATATTAATTTTTGCTATACCAATATTGATAATATTTCTTCCGCTTTATTATTATGCAGGATATTATGCCAAAAGTTCAAATATAAAAAGCATACAAACAGAAATTAATCAAATTTCTGGTCAATTGGGTAATTTTGATAAATTAGGTGGTCAGGCTTCGAAAGAAAAAGTCTATATGAAGAAAATTGGTAATCCTATATTGAATTTTTACAGGGTTAATGAGCTGTTTAATATAATAAATTCCTGCCGTTCCAATAACCTCTGGCTTACAAGTCTATCTGGTAGAATTGACGGAATGATTGTAATAAGTGGTTTTGCTAAATCATATTCTGAAATTACAAGTTTCATTAAAAATCTTGAAGCCTCAAAATTTATTAAGGATAGTAACTTAAATTACTCAAATGAGGCTTCCTCCCAAAATGTGAATTTTCAAATGACCTTTAAATTAACAAAAGGATATAGCTTTATTCTTGAAAAAAAATCATCCAAAAAGCCTATGACTAAGGTAAATAATGATGAAAAACCTGCAAAAACAACTCCGACAAATATTAAACCTATACCCCCGGTAAATGCTACGAATCAAACTGAAAAGACAACACTGACAAATACTGATACAAAACCAGCAGTAAATAGCATGACAAAAACAAATACTGAAACAGCAAAAACTAGTGCAACAGGATCAAATACTCAAAGCAATAATCTGAAACCAGAGCCCCGAACCAATAAGAAAGCAACAGAGTAAGGCATATGAAAAAGTTGTCTAAACTTAATACAGTAACAAAGGCTACTATTGCAAAAATAGAGGCTTTGACAACTAAAGGTGCTGAATCTGAAGAAGCAAAAGTTGTTAACGCAAAGACAAAGCGACCAACATCAACAGTGACTAATAAAGATAAAAAAGTTAAAACGGCCATTGCAAAACTTGATTCACTAACGACTAAAGATACCAAAGCAAAGCCCGAAGAATCGGCCGCTAATAATACTGACACAAAATCATATAAAGGAGTACCGACTAACCCTGAAGCAAAATCAACTGAAAACAATACTAATTC
>CAZVCD010000077.1:2824-11047 GCA_964625675.1 uncultured Victivallales bacterium
TTAGTTCAAAAATAAAATCATCAATCATAACTAAAATTGAAAATATTTCAGCAAAACATTTGAATAAATTATCTAAAAAAGATAAAAAAATGCTAATAGTGTTAACTGTCTTTTTATTAGGTATATCGTACTATCTGTTTTTACTGGAGCCGCTTTCTAAAATGAATACTTCTGTTCAATCTTCTCTTGTAAAAAAAAGAAAAGAATTACTAGTAGCCAAAACAAAACTAGCCGGACTCAATAATTTCAGAAAAAAAATTAATGATTTGAAAAGCATTATAGGCATTACTAAAAAAAATAATAATATGCCGGATTTAGATGAGTTGTTTAATAATAAAATGAATGCTGTTATGTCCGCTGCCAAAAAAGCATCTGTTAAAGTGCTAAGTCTAAAACCAGTAAATGCTATTTCTGAAAATGAAGATGGAACTGTAAAGACAATAAAAGATAAATATATTTCAATAGATGGAAATTGTGATATAAATTCTTTTCTTGATTTTTTAAATAATCTATGGGGAGTCGAGCTTGAAGAAATAGAGCTTTCTTCAGCATCTAAAGATGGTTCAAAATTAAAATTTTACATCAAAATAGCTTTTCTTCCAAAAATAAACATTGATGAAAAATCGATTAAAGGAGAATCTGATAAAGATATTAAATTTGGTGTGAAGCACAATATTTTTGCAAAAAGATTACCACCGCCACCGACATCGCTATCATCTAAACCTGTGGAAAAGCCAAAAATTGTACATACCTTAACCAACGTTAAATTGTTGGGAGTTGCTGGATTTGAAAATAGTAAAATGGCGATAATCAAAGACGGACAAAAGAATATAACAGATTTTTTAATTGTCGGCAGAAAATTCAGAGAGTCGAAATTATATGAAGTAACTAAAGATAGCGCAGTATTTCTTTTTTCTGACGGACAAACAGTAACGTTAGACCTACCGAAAGAGAAAAAATATTATAAGGTTGATGATAGCAAAGACAACACGAAGAAAAAAGGACATCTGGGGATATTAGCAGAAACTTTTACTGAAAAGCTGGCAAGACAGTACAATTTACCATTTAATCCCGGCCTTTTAGTTATTTCATCCGGTGCACATAGTGATGTACTGCAAAAAGGTGATTTAATTACAACTATTAACGGTGCTAACACTCCAAATTTTGAATCTGCAATAAATATAATGAAAGATGTAGACTCTGGACAAGAGTTAAAAATCGAATTAGAACGAAAAGGTAAGACTGAAAATATTACCTATAAGGCAGACTAACTCAATTAAGAATTAAGAATAAGGGTTTTTCAGTGAGGAAAATTTTACTATTTTTTTTATCATCTTCTGTTTTTATGGTTGCTGTGAGTGCAGCAAACCTGGATAAAAGGACAGAGAGAGGCAGAAAAAATGTTATTTCCAATTCTACAGAGAAAAGTCCAATTAATGCTGCAGAAAATTTTAAACAACTCAATGTTAAGAAAGAAAGTCTCAGCAGTAAAAAAATAACCTTTGATTTTCCTAATACAGATTTAAAAGTTTTTGCAAATTTTGTAGCTCAATTAAGTGGCAAAATTTTAATTGGAGAAGACCTGCTAAAAGGCAATATTAATATTAAATCACAGAGGAACATGGATTCGGATGAGGTAAAGCAGCTGTTTAATGCTCTACTTTCTACTCAAGGACTTGAATATGTAGAAACAGAAAACTCTATGGAAATCATTCAGATTTCAGATTCATATGTAAAAGTTTATGAATTAAAATATTTAAAAGCAGATGACCTTGCAAAATCGCTGGCTCAAATGTTCAGAATGAGCTTTAAAGTAGGTAATAACCCAGTAAATATTCAGATTACAGCAGTTGCTGGTTCTAACGCGTTAATGGTTTTAGCTCCTAAAAACCAACAGGTTGAAATAGAAGAAGCTATTAAAAAAATGGATGTCGAAGTGCATCAGGTTCTTCTGGATGTTTTAGTTGTTGAACTATCAACAACTATTTCAACAGGCTTTGGTGTTAATGCTAGGTATGGTGATAATGCATTTAGTAAAGATACTACAGGAATAACTAGCGGTGTAGTAACCAATCCTCCATCACCAACAATTGATTATAATTATAATTTTGGTGACTGGGCCATTAGTGTAAACGCGGCTGATAGTACAACAAAGTTAAAAGTTCTTTCACAGCCGCGAGTTATTGCCGTAGAGAATCAGAAGTCTCAAATTAAAATAGATAAAAAACAGCCTTACGCCAATGGCAGTACAAGCCAAAAGTCCGGCGAGGATACTTCCTCAACCACTACTACCACTACTGAAGAGGTGGGTATTGATCTTACAATTACACCGAGAATTAATACAAACAAAGATGTTACACTTGATCTAAAACTAAGCATTACAAGTATTGTGGATTCTATAAACCTGCCTATTGGCGTTGGCTCCAATGGGACAACTACAATAGATCAGACAATACCTATAATTGGGCATCGAATTGTAAATAATGTTTCAGTTGTACAAAATGGTAAGACTTTAGTAATTGGTGGATTACTTGATAATCAAAAAACGTTAATAACTACTGCTCCACCCGTATTAGGTGATCTTCCATGGCTCGGTTTTATGTTTGCAAAAACAACAGAAGCAACTGTACAAAAAGAATTGCTGATATATATAACACCAACAGTTATTGAAAATGTTGAACAACAAAGATCCCTTACTAAAATTGAGATTCAAAAACTTCGCAATTATGATTCTAAAGAAACAGATACAATTGATCAAATGTTGACGGGTAAAAAGACTGAAACTGATGATACGTTTAATTTGTTTGATTACTTTTCAAGAAAAGAATATAGAGAAAAACAAAATTTTATTCCTCAGCCTGAAAATTTATAAAAGATTCAACTTCAGGTTTCGCTTTCAGATGCCTCAACAGGCAAAAAAACAAGTTTAACTTGTTGAGAAGGATGCTTTATATATGAAAAAAAAATTAATTTTCAGTTTATTGGCGATAGTAATTATTGTTAGGCCAGCATTTTCTGCTTCGGCCAGTTACAACCCAAAAAATAACAACTCCACTGATGCGCAAATAATACATCATAAAGTATCAATTAAATCTAATACTCTTAGATTTGAAAAAGAAAAAGGTCTTAAGACGAAAAATATTACCTTTGATTTCCCAAATACAGATTTAAAGGTTTTTGCAAGATTTGTTGCTAAATTATGTAGAAAGACCTTAGTTGGAGAAGATCTTCTGACGGGAAACATTAATATAAAATCACAGAAAAAAATGGATTTAAAACAGGTAATAAATGTCTTCGAGACTGTATTGAACTCCAAAGGACTTGGATTTACAGAGACAAAAGTTTCCCTGGAAATAATGCCAATAGCAGATTCTATTGTAAAAGTATACGATATAAAATATTTGAAATCTGCAGACCTTGCAAAATCACTGACTGAAATATTCAAAATGAGCTTTAGAGTTGCTAATAAACCTGAAAATATTCAAATTACTTCTATTGATACAGCCAACTCGTTAATGGTATTGGCTCCCAAGGGCAAGCAGTTTGAAATAGAAAGATCTATTAGAAAGCTTGATAGTCGAAGCAAACAGGTATTGTTAAATATTATGGTTATAGAAATATCTAAAGAATCACAGTTTGGTTTTGGCACATATCTCAACTACGACAATGGTGCTACAAATACCGGTTTAATAAGCTCCGGTGCTTTTAATCCACCTTCTGCTATTCAAACGTTTACTACAGCGGGCATACCAAGCGCCGGTGGCTATGGCGTATCCAGAGGTTCTTTTACGGTTGGCGTGCAGGGTGTAGATAAAAACACTAGAATAAAGGTACTATCCCAGCCTCGTATTATGGCTAAAGAAAACCAAAAGGCTAATATAGAAATAGGGGAAAAACAAAACTATATAAGCGGAAATTCTTCACTAGGTGGGAATAGCAAGATTACACAAACAACAGCCTCAAATGATATAGGTTTAAAAATTGAAATAACTCCGCGTATTAACAAAATAAAAAATGTAATACTTGAACTTAAATTACAAATTACAAATGTGCAGAGTAATTATTCTTTTAATAGCAGTGATACTGATAGTACGATTATTCCAGTAGTGGGACAGCGTATAATAAATAATACCTCAAGTGTCATGGATGGAGAAACACTTGTAATTGCCGGGTTGCTAAAAAATGAGAAAGTTGTAACACGCAATGCTCCACCTGTATTAGGAGATATTCCTATGGTTGGCTGGCTGTTCGCCAAGGAATCTGAAGAGACTGAACAGGTTGAACTAATGGTATTTATTACACCGACAGTTATTGATAATTCTGCAGAAAATCGAGTAGCTATAAAAGAGGAAACAAATAAATTACGCAATTATGATCCGAAAGTGAAAAGCACTATAGATCAAATGCTGACAGGAAAGAAGACTGCAAATGATGATCCATTCAATATGTTTGATTATTTCAGTAATGGTGAATATAGGAAAGAACAAAATTTTATACCACAGCCAAAAAATTTATAACTGATATTAATAAATAGACAGCACCAAAAATTAGGCGGTGATTTAAGAAAGGAAATCTGAAAATAAAACAAGTCTAACTTGTTTAAAAGGATATTTGAGATATGAGGAAAATTGTAAAATTCATTTCATTAGTTGCCATAATTATGATAAGTATAGTACTTTATGGCCAAAATGGTAATTTTAGTCCTAAAAAACTAAATACCTCTTACCCTGGAACAGTAACAAAAGAAATGTCTCCTGATACTAAAAAAATAACTTTTAATTTTCCAAATACACAATTAAATGTGTTTGCGAGTTTTGTAGCCAAATTATGTGGGAAAGTATTAATTGGAGAGAGTTTATTGACGGGAAATATCAATATTAAATCTCAAACTAACCTGAGTTTGAACGAAGTTAGAGGCCTTTTTGAAACTATTCTCAATTCCAAAGGGTTAGATTTTACTGAAAATAATATATTTATAGAAATAATCCCTATTTCTAATTCTACTGTAGAAGTCTATAAAATAAATTATTTAAAGGCTGCAGATATTGCAAAATCATTGTCCCAGATGTTTAGAATGAGTTTTAATGTGGGAAATCAGCCTACAAGTATTCAAATTACCTCAATTGACGACGCTAATTCATTGATGGTGCTGGCTCCCAAAGGTATACAGGTTGAGATAGAAAAATCTATTAAAAAAATGGATGTCCGCGTAAGACAGGTGATGCTGAATGTTATGATACTGGAAGTATCGAAAATTTCACAATTCGGATTTGGTATGGATGTTATATTTAAAGATGGTGGTACAATTACAGGCTTGACCAGTGGTAGCGGTGGAGGAACAGATCCGATGACATTTACTACATCCAACACCGCCAGTGCCGGAGGGGTTACTTACAGTAAAGGTAACTGGTCTATTGATATACAGGGTGTCGATAAAAATACGTATTTAAAAATACTGCAACAACCGAAGGTTTTGGCCGCCGACAATCAGAAAGCTGAAATTAAGCTAGGGAAAAAACAGCCGTTTATAACTTCAACTGTAAACATTGGCTCATCCAACCCTGGTGGCGACACACCTAGTGGCGGTGATTCTTCAACATCATCTTCGATAAGCACAGAAGATGTCGGTATAGACATAGAAATTACCCCAAGAATAAATAACCTGCAAGATGTTACACTTGACCTTAAGCTGAAAATCACAAGCATAACCAATCAACTTCCAGTACTATCCAACGGTACTTCAAATGACATACCGCAGGTAGGTCATAGAATTATAAATAACAGCTCTAATGTTTCAAACGGAGAAGTTCTTGTTCTTGGAGGTCTATTAAAAAATCAAAAAACGATAATATCTACAGCTCCGCCTATAGTAGGTAAAATTCCATGGGTGGGATGGATGTTTGCTAAAGAATCAGAGGCGACTGAGCAAATCGAACTTATGGTTTTTATATCACCGACTGTCATATTAGATTCAGAAGAAGCTGCAGAACTTACAAAAAAAGAAACAAATACGATGCGCAATTATGATCTAAAAACTAAAGGTACAATTGATCAAATGCTGACAAAGAAAAAAACTTTAAATGACGATGTTTTTAATATGTTTGACTATTTCAATAGTGGAAAATACAGATCGGAACAGGATTTTATATCCCAACCTAGAACCCTTTAAGTCCGTAAATCATAAATCATAAATCATAAATTCAATAATGATTCCCTATAAAAAATGCATAGTTTCCTATTTTACATTTTTAGAACTAATGGTTGTACTGATCATTATGTCGGTAATCATAGCTATAGCAGCGCCAAAACTAGGGAATGTTTATAATACTGTAAAACTTGACGGTAGTGCCAGGCAATTAAAAATATTTCTTACTTATGCAAGAAATACAGCATTGGCTAAGCGCAGAAACTTAAGATTTTTTTATTGGGCAGATAAGAAAGAATTTACTTTAAAAATACAGGAAGATCCTGTTAATAATCCGGAAATTTATATTCCTGTATTCGGCATGCTATCAAAAGTAAAGTTATCTAGTGGCATTAATTTAGTAAAAGCTCAAAAAGGAGGGAGCCTCCCAGTTCCCCCAGACACTGATTTTAGTGACGATATTGTACCAATGGGGAATAAAGAAGAATTTTGGTTTACTCTTCAGGGTTCCGACGGAGCTAAAATAAGTGTAATTGTTAAAGCAGGCAGCGGTATTGTTCAAATTAAAAAAGGCGGATAATTGGTTAAATATAGCAGGAAAAATAATTTTTCATTGATAGAAGTATTAGTGGCACTTACAATAATAGCTGTATGTTTCAATGTATATATGCAGGCTCTGACTCTGAATATTAAGAATACTGGTGTCTCTAAAAGTTATATTACTGCTAATTTGCTAGCAAAGAAGAAATTGGTTCAGCTAGCTGCCAATGATAAAATTAAGATAGGAAAAAAAAATGGTGCTTTTGGAGATAATTATCTTGGGTTTGAATGGGAAACAAATGTAAAAGAACAGTCTAAATATCTTTATTTAATAAAGTTAAGTATATCATTTATTAGAGACGGCAATAAAAGAAAACTCGTATTTAACACTCTTTCTATAAATAAAGCCGCTTTTAAAGACAAAGACAAAGACAAAGATAGTGCTAGCGAAAAGGATAGCAAGAATAATACTGAGAGCAACAGCTAATAGTAATGCAATATTTTCTTTAAAAGTATAGAATTAATTTTTTCAAGTTAAACTTGTTTTTGTCTTTTTACTTCTGTTTGAAATCATGATTATGTTGATTATGAAGAAGTTAAAAAGCAAATTCCTATACACTAAATTTGATAGTAGATATCGATATCAAAACTCAACTTGCAAGACTAATGCTTATGCTAGAGAATTTGATAATTTTTATGCCGGTTTGCTACACAATTATGTTGTAAAGAAAAACGTTAATAGATATAATGGATAAGTAGAGTGAGGCCAATGCAACTTACAAATCCAATTCCCATACTTATAAAAAACAAAGGAGAATTCAGATGAAAAAGTTTCTTATTATAATTTCAATAGTAATGGTTTCATTTATATGTTATGCGCAAGAAGAAAAATTTTCCTCAAAAGAAAATATACAAAGTGAATATCCGGCAAAAAAGATAAATGTCCCTCATGCTCTGCTAAGAGGAACAGCAAATTTATGCACATTTTGGATGGAAATACCAAGAGAACTGGTTTTAGAAAGTAATTATAACCCTGCTTATGGAATAGTAACAGGGGCAGTTAAGGGATCATATTATGGAGGTAAAAGATTACTCTACAGTGTAATAGATATCGCCATGCTTGGCTTTACAGGCCCCAGCGGTTATAGCAGGAAATTTCCTGAATTTGTATGGCAGGCAAAGTGGGCTCCATGGCCAAGAGATGAAAATAAAGAAGACTAATGCTTTTCATAGACCCTATTTACAAATATCATTGATTTCATCCATTTTTTCTTTTATTTGTTTGAAATAGTCTGTCGTAACAAGATCTTCTACATCTCCTTTCTTCTTTTGTTCATCAATAAAAATTTCCAGCGTCTTATATTTCTGTTTAAATAATGCAAACCTTTTTTCATTTTTTAAGATAAACACGGTAATGATAATAATAATAATAATTGATATTGCTGCCATAATAGAAATCTTATAGTATAAAGTTTTCAGAGTCTCAATTGAGCCTATATAAGTTTTTACACCCATTACTATTATTTTTTTACCATACA
>CAZVCD010000078.1:0-10735 GCA_964625675.1 uncultured Victivallales bacterium
CTTATTTTATATAATAAAGTTTTTTAATGTTTTCAGTTTCTACTTCTGTTATTGGATTCTTTCTGAGGTAGTATTCAACTTGCCCTGCCGTGAATTTCAATCCGATATCGTTAAGCGCTTTGGTTATCTTTCTTGGAGCTTTAACTCCTCTAGTTTTGATGATGGTTATTACTTCACGATAATCGTTAAGCGCTTTTTTTAAGGGCAATTGTAATGCCTTTTCTTTTAAGAGTACAACCTCGCTTTTGTTATTGTTTAGAGCCTTAATCATTTCCAAAAATCCTTCAATAAAATTGACTTGGGTTAAAATTTTATGTTTAAACTCTTAAAGAATAGATTAAAAAAACATGTTTTCAAGTTTTTTTACGCACTTTTAGAGTAAAAAAGTTTTTTTTTAAAGTTTTCCCACAAAAAACCCTCAAAAAATATTTATTTAGATGCTTTTTGTTAGTTGCTATGTATGTTATAACAATTAAGTATTATTACTTATAATTTATAATAATTTTTTTTAAATTTGGGATAAAACAGTGAACGCTTCTAATGAAAAAAACTCCGCTGTCAGTAGGGCAGAGCGATTAAAAAAGATTAGGAATTTAGCGAATCTTACCCGGGACGAAATATGTTCTGTTGATTATCTAAACGTTAATACATACAGGGGATGGGAAATATCACGCCATGGGGGATTATCAAGAAAAGGTGCAACGCTTATAGTTAAAAGACTTTCGGAAAAGGGTGTTATTTGTTCTGTCGAATGGCTCTTAAACGGAGAAGGAAGTCCACCATACATAATTCCTGAAGCAACACCCATTTCTAATACATCAGAAGAGCAAAATATTTTAAGAGAAATTATGTTGTTTTCAAGTGTTCATAAAAATGCAATTTTTACCAGAATTGAAGATAGTGGGCTGGACCCTAATTTTAAGATAGGAGACTATGTTGCCGGAATTAAACTCACAGGAAAAGATATAGATAACGCCATTGATAAAGTGTGTATTATTCAAACAGAAGATGGCAAGCTGTTCACACGTTTATTAAAAAAAGACCCAAAAACCACAAAATATTTTTTTCTTTGTACAAATCTCAAAATGGAAAAAATATTAGAATATGATTTATTTATAGCAAGCGTTGCACCTATAATAAGGCATTATAGGGGGAAAACTTTTTCTGCACCTTCTC
This sequence comes from uncultured Victivallales bacterium, assembly GCA_964625675.1. Lineage (GTDB taxonomy): Bacteria > Verrucomicrobiota > Lentisphaeria > Victivallales > GWF2-38-69. Next base: position 1,177 of record CAZVCD010000078.1, read on the forward strand.
TGTAATCTTTATATGATTTTATCTTTTCCGGTTTTAAAGAAAATGATTTCTCTTTTATAATAGTATAGCGAGAACCATCTAATGTTCCCTGAACAGGAAACAGATATTCACTCCAATATTCGACAGATAAACTTTTTTCATATTCTGAATATAAATATATCATATGTGATTTGTTATTTAATAATTCAATTACTTTTTCAGGAGCTTCGTTGTATTCGGCAGTTTGCTGGAAATATTTAAAATTTTCTTCACTTTGTAAAACAAACCAAAAAATATTTGCTTCATCGTCTAACATTAAATATTCTCCATCGCCTACCTGATAATATTCACATATTTTATTTTTTTCTAAAACCATGTTGAATATAGAAGAAAATTCAGATGAAACATTTTTCCTATCAACATTCCAACCAGGGGCAAGTTTTGAAATATTATTAAAAAACCAAACAATTTCACAATCTATCAGCTCTGTAAGCTCTTCTATAATATTATTGGCATCTTTTGTTATATATCTGTCAATTATTCTGTTGTTAAAAGCATCAACTGCAATTTTATTGTCTGCATTACCTGTAAGTATTGTTTTTCTATAGGGATATTCACTTAGCCTGGAACAAAGTTCTATTCCGTTAATTTGTCCCGGCATGCAAAAATCAACAACAATCACGGATGTATCTGCAAAACGATCAGAGGAATAAACTATCTCTGATAACCGATTATAATCAAAAATCGGATGTTTTATGTCTATATCTATCTCTTTTGAGTTAGCCTGCTCAAAAGCATCTAAAAAAAACTTTTTAATTAATGATTTTTTTGATAGCTCTTCCAATGCTAACGATGTATTACAATATGCTTTTAATAGGTACTTTTCACTGAGTTTACATGTCATAGAATTAAGAAATAATTTATTATCGTCTATCAAAACTATTGTTGTCGGCAATTTTAATAGTGGAATTTCTAGTTTTTTCATTCTTTGGGGTTCCTTGGAAAAATTAATTTATAAATACTGTTTTTATCTAATGCATGTTGTTCAAAGCTTCCACCAACTGCATACATAACTGCCGAACAAAAAGATAAAGTATAATTTTCGTTTTCCGTGAATGCTCCTTGCATTTCTTTATTTATCAAAAAATTGTATCGCATTTCCAAACAAATGTAATCATCTTCAATTGACGATGTAATTGATATTTCAAAATTATGTTCAAGAGGACTGTATTTTATTATATTATAAAGCAATATGCATATAACTGCAATCAACGCATCCTTGTCTGCGGAAACAAGTATGCTGCTTGTTTTTATATCTAAGGAACAGTTTTCAAGTTTATGTTTTATTTTATTGTTTATTTTTAATAGTGCAGAGTCGACTATCTCTTTTATATTTATACTTTCTTTTTTTAACCTGTTTATATTGGTTTTCAAAATAGAAGAAACTAAATATACAATAAAGTTTGAAGCGGATGATTCGGTTTCTATGTGCTCTAAAAAGGAAGAGATCATTTTTAATTCTTCCGAACTGATTTGAGGAATAATTAGTTTTTCTGCTTTTGCTATATTATAGGTCTCAATAAGTTTTTTTATATAATAGCCAGTAGTATTAGCTCCTGTCTCTATCGCAACCAGTGGAGTTGTCAGCTCATGCGACAACATAGAGCCAATAGCTCTTGTGTTGATGTCTTTTTCGATGTTTATTGGAGAATTTTTCATACAAATATCCTATTCTATTAACTTAAAACGGAGAATCCTTCCCTACTATTTCTTTTATCCATGATAAATCTCCAAAACTTGATTTATCATGTCCTGTTGCTAAATACAACTCAGTAAATCCATGATCATAAAGATATTTGGCAAATTCTTCTCCCTTGATAGACTCTCTTAAGTCAGAGTCTATATACACTGGGGTTTTTTTATTATAGCAACTCATAACATTTTTAAAGGCCTGGGTGTTGTTAAATGTTTTGATTTTTTTATTAACAGACAAAGCACGCTGCTCCCAAGCCATTGTAAGAATTTTGCTATCATCTATAAAAACCAAGTCCGGGAATTCATTGTTAACTATTATATTAATTGATACATATGGAGCAAAGCTTTTGGGAATAATTTTAATTCCTAGGTTTTTTACCTGGTCACGAACATTTAATTCTTCATAGCGGCTCGTAACCAATATAGATCTATCTGCTATTTTTAGTTGTTTTATTAAGTCTAATCCAGTTTCTTTTGATCCAACCAACTCATAATCCACTAAAAATAAAGTATTATTATTAGAAAAATTATTACAATAGTTTTTAAATTTTTCCGGGGTGTATATATGATTAAGCTCTACTTGTTTATTTTCTAAATATTCAGAAAAATGAGACTCCCAAACGTCATGAATGGATTCATCATCATCCAATATAACTATATTCGTTTTAGCATAAAAATTAATTTCACCTTTAAACCAGTCCGGGACCTGAGCAATAGGCAAGGTTACAATAACAGTTGTTCCCTCCCCCTCTTTTGAACAAATATCATATTCTCCTCCCCATTTTTTAATACTCTGGATAGCACTGGCAATGCCCAAGCCTGACCCTCCATCTTTATTAAAGCTTTTCCCTCCCTGCTTTATTTCAGGTAGAATATTAGCAGGAATTCCCTTGCCGTTGTCAATAATTTTTAGCTTTAGGGAATCTATTTTATTTTTTAAAACAACTTTAATAGTGCCAGCTGTTTCAATGGATTCTATAGAATTATTAATTAAATTAGAAACCATTCTTTTAAATTCATCGCCGCCTAAGTTAACAAAACGTCCATATGTATCGTTGGCTGTTTCTAAAACAAGCTCAACTTGTTTTTCTTGTACTTGAAATCGCTTCTCTGATATTAATGAATCCAAAAGACAGGAAATCAATTCAGCCTTCAAGGTTGTTCTATTATTATTAGATTTTTGATTTTCTATGTTTTTGTATTGAGATAAAAGATTATTGGCAATATCAGTAATGCGATTGGTTGCATTTCTAATTAGTTCCCTTTTTTGTTCGGGTAATTCAGGTAAGTCTTTCAAAAATATATTAAGAGCGGTTAAAGGGGAACGAATATCGTGGGACACCTGAGCAGCTGTCTTGCCAATAGCGGCAAGCTGTTCATGTTTCGCAACTTCTTCCATGTATGTCTTTTTTTGCTTTATATTTTCTTTAACCGTTTTTGACATATTGTTGAAGCCGTTGGCAAGTTTGCCTAATTCATCATCGCTTGATTCTTCTATTTGATAATCAAAATCGCCCGCTCGCATTTTATCAATTCCATAAGATATTTTTTTAATAGGAAAAAGAATCGCCTTTGTGAGTACTCCTGTTAGCATAAGAGTTCCAAAAAAACCAAAACAAATAAATAAACTATTAATATTAAACCCTGTTGCCTGAACATCACTAGCCAAAATGTCATAGGCACCTATAACACTAACAGGAACAACGCCAACTATTAATAGAGAAATAAAAATCTTAAAAAAAATAGAGAGGTTTTTAAAGCCATATTTTGTTTCAATTTTTGGTTTATTAGTCAAAGGTTGCCCAAAAAGAAAGCCATATTCCTTTAATATTGGGACAAATATTTTTATAATTGGAATAGTAAAAAATATTGTCCAAGGAAGCGAACCTACAAGCCAGGAATATATGAGTTGGAAAAAGCCATGAGTTGTTTTTATTTCACCCACATATAACAAGGTAGACGAGGCTATGAGTGCTCCAGCTGTTTTAGATATAACTACTACAAAAAAAAGAGTAATAATTGACTTTGCACTTTTTAATTCAATATCACAATTCATTTTTTTAAATAAATAATAAGCCAAAAAGGTTTGAGTAAATGCGGGTAAAGCAAAAGCAAAAACAGTAATATATGTAGGGGCTGTAAATAGGTTTGATAAAATAGGGAAGGTTGTGCCGGCCAATATACCAGTCCAGCCAAAAAGTATTGCGCCAAGTGTTTCGATCACACCGGCAGGCCAAAAGAAATTCACATTTTGAAAAGTAGGAGAGGAAATTACCCCCAATGTTGCAAGCAAAAACCCAAAGACATTGAGTATTAAAAAAATTATTATTTTTGTTCCGACTGATTTTCCCATTTTTTATTTTCTTAACTTTTATTTTTTATAACATTCAAAAAAAAGACACCATGGAGTTGTTTTAAGATTTCCCCAAAATTCTTCTCCTAGTTTATTTAAGCCTTCTTCTGAGGGACTAGGAATGAACCACTTCATTTTATGAAATCCTGCCCTACCAAAAACTTCTTCTATTGTTTTTTTCTTCCAGTAATGAACATCAAACGTTTGGTTTGATTCCACAAGCGTAAACGTATATTCTTCTCCTTCGCTTATATTAGAGTTTTTTGATACTGTTTGACCATATTTTTTATAATAGTTTACAGTGGTTGATAAATTTGGACTTAATAAATATGTTAGAAAGCGGCCCTTGCTTTGAAGATTACAATAAATTGACCGTGATGCTTTATATAATTTATCTTTGTTTTCAATATAATGAAGATAATACAATGCCGTTACTACATCAAAATTTCCTATTTTCTTCATTGCTGTTGCATCATCTACAATATAATTAATTCCTAGATTTTCTTTTTTTTCAATGGATTTTGCTTGCTGTATCATTTTATGGGAAATATCTACCCCAACAACTGTTTTTGCTTTACGTTGTTTAAGTTTTCTTGCAATAATTCCAGTACCTGTAGCAATATCTAAAATATTTGATCCTTTTATGTCCCCTAGTAATTTAAAAAAAGAATCCAATACATAATATTTTGTATAAAAAGAGTCTAATTGGGTTTCATAATCTTCAACAACTATCTTGTTGTATTGTTCTTTCATTTTTATCCCTTCTAATTTGTGGAATAGTAATAATACTTAATGGATGATACAACAACTTTCCCCCTTTTTTTTGGAGTATATTTTTTTCTAAGTAATCTAGTATTTCTCTTTTTAGCGTTGCTTTTAATTCTGCAAACTCTGTATTTAGTATAAAACTTAAAAGAAGTTCTCTTTGGTTGTTTGTAGAAAAAAGATAGTCTGAAAAATCAATATAATCATCATGTTTCTCTTCTTTGTAAAATATTTTCTTTTTTTTAAGAATATTTTTAAGGTTAGATGAAGAAAATATTTCCCGTAAATCATTATCTAGTTGACTAAAAAACTTTGTCTGTAAGTCTATTAATCCCTCTTCCGTTTCTATAAAAACTAACATCTCACCTTTTGGCAACAGCATTTCTTTTGCTCTTTTTATTGCCAACAATCTGTCATAAATATAATACAGTGAATGAGCAAATATTATAAAATCAAATTTTTGGGTACTAATATATTTTTCGAATGGTTGCTGAATAATTGAAATGTTTAGTTTTTCTTCTAGCATTAAAGGGTTTATGTTTTTGGAAAGAGCAGGAAAGAAAACATCATAAGGCTCTAATATATTATAATTAATATTTATATTAGTTTTCTTTAAAAAAGATAATAGTAACTTGTCGAAATATCCATCTCCGCCTCCCACACTCAAGAAAGAAAGGTTGCTTATTTTTCTCTGGCTATCTTTTTTATTTATGTTTTTTTTTAAAAAATTTTGCATTATGGATAGCTGGTTTGTTTGATTTCTAAAAAGTTGAAACCCTTTTGAATAACTGTTATTCATGATTTTACCTCCATTTTACTTTACTCTCCACTCAATAAATTCTGCTAACACTTTTTTAGGAATATCCTCTAAAGATTCCCCGATAAACTTTTTTAAAAAATTTTGCTCTACAGGGTTACTATTTGAAGGAATATTTAGAAATCGTTTATAGTCTTCTGTAAAGCTGCTTTCTAAGGCTTTATATTTTTCAATTTTATCTAAAAAAATATTTTTTTCATAGGTTTGTTTTTCTTCCTTATCTATTATTTCGATCTCTTTGCGTATTTTTAAGGCTTTTATCTTTTCACGAAGCAGACCTACTTTGTTTTTTACATTCTCTGTATTCTCTTTTTTAAAAGTATCAAGAGCTTCTTCTATAAGCCCCCTGCCCTCCTTTTTTATATAGTTTTCTACATCCCCAATAAAACCGAGTCTAATAAGCTCTTTAGCTGTGTCAGAATATTTATCAATTTTCTCTGTTTTTTCATTTACCAAAGGCACTTCAAAAGCCGCCAAAAAAATATCATAAAATCGTTGTGCCTGTCCTCTAATGCTTCCATCTATATAATCCTGTAGCTGAGAAGTTGCTATTTTGGTTTTATCCAACTCATTAAGCTCTCTTTTTAATACAGGTAAATAATGTTCTATGGCTTTAATTTCTATTTCTTTGGTAAGTTCATCATATTTTCCGTACCAGCCTAATCTATTTAATTGATTTTCAAGTTCTGATTTTGCAGGAAAATTTTCATTACGTTTAGCTTCTTCTATTTCCACGCCAAGAACGTCCTCATAATCAGAGAAGTCTTTTTGCTGCTTAAATATTTCAAATTCTATTTCTGTAACTCTCCGTCCTGTTTTAATCTCTCTGTATTCAAAATATATTTCACAATGTTCTTTTAATTCTATTTTTGCCTTTTCAACAACTCTTTTTTTGAACATATTATAATCACTATATTTGTCCTGCAGCCCAAACATTTTACGTAGTTCATTTAACATTATTCTGAATTTTTTATCTTTGAATGCCTGCATTTTTAAAAGCTCAAAGATTCGAATTGAATATTCTGACTTTAGGGGTCTAATATTTTCTATGTGATATTGAGTGAAATTTTTTTGTAACCCCTTAATAAATGGTTTCATATCCCTATTTATTATCATTTTCAAAACACCTTCTTTATACTCTCCATGTGGAAGATAGTTAAATATAATGAAATCTTTCGGATTATCTGGATTTTTGAGAGTAACAACAGTTTGAGCTAATTTTTTTACTGCGTGCTCTAGGTGTTTTAAACTATTTCTATTAATGCCTGCAAGTTGTCTAATTTCGTTTGAAGATATAATAATTTCACAGCCTTTATCAGACCAGTCAGACTCCCGGCATCTAAGGCTTGAGGCTATCATTATTTTTTTAGCTAGAAAATCTACTTGATAAAATGCTTCAATATAATTGTTATGATATACTACCATTTCCTTTTTCTTACTCTTTTTTTTCTTTTTATTCATAACAAATTGGTTGCCTATTTGTTGGATAAAATTGTAAATAACTATACATTAACTCTTTATAGCTTTTTAAAAAAGGATAAAAAGCAGTGTTTTTATTAATTAGCTGCTCTTTATTATTAATATTAGCTTTTTCTAAATTATTGTCAAGGCTTTTTGTTGCCATTGTGTTGGTTTTTATTGCCATTGTGTTGGATTTGAGGTTATTTTTGATAGAATAGCTTCTCTTTTAGGTAGATTCTATTGCCTTTTTGTTGGAATGTTGCCTTTTTGTTGGAATTAATTGCCTAAAGGTTGGTTTTGGTTGCCTATTTGTTGGAATTAATTGCCTAAAGGTTGGTTTTGGTTGCCTATTTGTTGGAATACTATACTCGCGTGCGTATAAATATAAATATATAAAGACAAACATAAAGAGAATACCCTGCATATTGTTTGTTTTTGGTAGAAATAACAAACTTTAAAGGATATTTCAATCATCTCCACACATTTTTGGGAATTGAATTATCTATTACATCAGTGTTTCTAAATTATAATAGGTCGTAAAATTAACTTGTCAACTAGTCTTTTCATAAACTCTTTGAAGGTCATTTTTATAGCAATTGCATTATTAACTGCCCTAATAGTCGAAGATGAAATACGGGCAATTCTCTGCATAAAATGAATTTTATTTATAAATTTACCTTGAGCCTTTGCTATTTTTCCACGCTCAATTAGGTTTTTTAAATATTTTGCTTCCGCAGGGTGAATTAGATTTCTCTCATTTGTTTTACTCTTTTCTTCAAATAATCTCATTAGATTATAAGTCATTGCAGTTAGTCGCATTTGAATATCTAGTGGGACATTCTCAGGAGACCATGCTTTTTTCTCTTTGAGATTACTTTTAGTATTGTTAAATGCTTTTTCAATTGTCCAGCGCTTATAGTAAAGAATAGCAATTACTCCTGGACTAAAAGATGCAGAAACAGTAGATACAAACTTATACACCTTATCTGTTTCAGGGTCTTTATAGGTAACAACAGTAAATGTTTCATTGTTTTTACTGTAGAGGTCATAACTGACTACTCCGACATTAAGTGGATCATTTTTATCAAAGTCCAATGATTTTATAAAATGAATAATCGCATTTTTCTTCAAAAGTGAAATAATATAAACATCGTTCTTTTTCTGTTTATTCCACCATGGATAGTCTACTGCTGCACGGTCATAGATATAAAGCTTCTTACGTCCTGTCATTTTTTTGGTGTTTTCATTTTCAACCCAATTTCTAAAGCATGGAATTTCATGAGTTCTATTTGTACCATTTGTAACTTTACAAATAGGATTTAGAAACCCATTACGTAAATTCATTGCATATATAAAGCCTGATGCAAATACTTTACCTTTTTTATTTTTAGGAGTATGACATGCATGTGTGATAAAATGTCCGTCTGCAGCTTCTATGTCATAATCATCAAGCTCAGAAAAATGATTGAGGTAGTCAATCTTTGATTCCTCAGCAAGATTGCAGACAATTCTATAGCTTTCTGAAGCGACAGCTTTAAGTATATCCCTTCGCCTTAATGAGTGAAGAGCAGTAAAATAGGTGGAATGAGGAAATTTAGAGTTATATTGTTCCTGAATATTCTGAATAAAATGACGGCCGCTATCAACAGGTGTAATGCACCTCAACAATCCTTTACTGACAAATTCTATATCAGAAAAATCTGGACATTTTCGCTCCCATGTAGTATACCTGACAGCGGCTAGTGCATTGTTCATACTTTCAGTACAGTGTTGTTCGAGATAATCCTGCATAGTGATATTCTGGCTCATATAATATTGTACTCCGTGTAAGTTGTTGAATATTAAGTGCTTATGTCTATCGAGAATTTTTCATCTAAACGCTTAATTGTCAAGTACTTATAGAGTATATTTTAGTTTTTTTATCACTATTTTAAACCTCAAAATAAGTCATAATCAAGTTATAATTTTAAAAAAGTATTATGACATGATTTATACTAAGCTTGAAAAAACACATAAAATCTATACTTTTGATGTGAGGTATAACTGGCAACCATTTAACTGGATGCTGGTATTATAACTAAACTTTTCAAGCAAACACCCATGATCTATTATATATATAAGATATCTTATAATTCACTAATTAAAGTTTCAAGTTCTTTTATTGATAATTTATCAGCAAGTAATATACCTATTTTTACAATATCAGTTCTAGTTGTACGTATAGTTCTACTTTTAAGTGATATATGATCAATTGTTTCACTTATGGTTTCACCTATGGAAAAGAGATACTTTTTTGTTTCATGCTTATTGCTTTTTATTATTATCTCAGCTTGTTTTTTTTCAGCACTAAAACCAATGTCCGCATTATCTATATAATTTTTTGCTCTTTTTTTAATTTGGATGTCTAATTTTGACAAGCAGTTATACTT
>CAZVCD010000079.1:0-10728 GCA_964625675.1 uncultured Victivallales bacterium
AAGGTATACAGTTGTAAATTCAATGCCTTATGATAGATGTAGAACGACTCTTTCAAGTTTCCCTCTTTGCGCAGAATGTGAAAAGGAATATACAGATCCCAAAAACCGTAGATTTCATGCAGAAAGCATGGCATGCCCTGTTTGTGGACCTAGACTATTTCTGACTGACCCGAGTGGGAATGATATTAAATGTGATGACCCTCTTAATAGAACAATAGATGAAATTGTTAAGGGAAAAATAGTGGCGATTCGCGGGATAGGCGGTTTTCTGTTGGCGGTTGATGGGTTTAATAGAAGTGCGGTAATTTGTTTAAGAAAACGAAAGAAGCGTCCTCATAAACCCTTTGCTGTTATGGCAAAAAATATAGATGTGATTAGAAAATACTGTAAGGTTAGTAATATGGAGGCAGCGGCATTGAAGTCGGCTTCTGCTCCAATTGTAATACTTGATATAAAAAAAGATATTGGCAGCCTGCCCATAGATTTACTTTCTTCAGATAGTGATACATTGGGGGTTATGCTTCCTTATTCTCCACTACATAAGCTGCTGTTTCATGAAACCGAACTTGAACTACTTGTCATGACAAGTGGAAATAAAGGCGGGGAACCGATTTGCATAAAGAATGAAGAAGCTTTTGGACGATTAAGTAATATAGCGGACTATCTTCTTTGCCATAATAGAGAGATCAATCTTAGAAATGATGATTCATTGTGTACAGTGCAAAATGGGGGTATTCAGATATGGAGAAGGGCGAGAGGATTTGCACCTGAGCCGATAAAAATAAATTTTGTGCCAAAACCGATCCATTTTTCGGAATTGCAAGCGGAATTTCCGCCACAAAACTTGCTATTGAAAGCTCGCAATAAAGATAGGCTTGCCTATAAATTTAAGAAAACTGTTTTAGCGATGGGGGCGGAGTTGAAAAACTGTATTGCGTTGGCTTATGACAGAGAGGTGCTTATTTCTCCGCATATTGGTGACCTTGAAACATCGGAAGCTGTAGATGGTTTGAAATCTGTAGTGAAATGTTTTCCTGAGTTCCTAAAAAAACAACCGGATATTATTGCTGTGGATTTACATCCGGATATGCATTCTACTAGACTTGGAGTGGAGCTTGCAGAAAAAATGAACATACCTTTTGTAAGAGTACAGCATCACCATGCGCATGCGGTTTCATGTATGGCTGAACATGACTTAAAAGAAGCATTAGCACTTATTTTTGATGGTACTGGATTGGGAGCTGATGGAACTATCTGGGGGGCAGAAGCACTTTATGTAAGCGAAGGAAATTATTCAAGATTTGCAACATTCAATCCTGTGCCGTTACCGGGAGGAGATGCTGCAGTGTTTACCCCTGCAAGGCAGCTTGTTGCCAGATTTAATATGGCTGGAATCAAAATGACAGAAAAAATGTTGGCAAATTATGGAATAACAGCAGAAAAATATAAAATTTGGGAAATGCAGTGTGACAGAGGTATTAATGCTCCGTTGACACACGCTGCTGGGCGCCTGTTCGATTCTTTTGCCGCATGTTTGGGGATATCTCCTTCAAAGATTACTTATGAAGGGCAGGGAGCTATCCGGCTGGAAGCAGTAGCAAAAAGAGCAATGTACACTAGCGGTAAAATATTATCTTTGCCATTTAATACTGTTGAGAAAAATGGGATGCTGTATATTGATTGGAATGAGTTATTTTTATTTTTGGTGGATAAAAGCAAAAAGATATCTATGAATGACAATCATAATTTTATTTCATCACTTGCTTTGTCTTTTCATAAAACTGTTGCTGCCGCTGCCGTAGAAATGCTTGATTATTCACTGTCTAAAGTTTCTACAGAAAATATAGTTCTTAGTGGCGGCGTTTTTATGAACAAAATATTTACTAATTTGCTGGTTGAAGAAATAGAGCGTAGAGGTTTAAACGTATATCTAAATAGAAAGGTACCACCAAATGACGGTGGTATTTCTTTTGGACAGGCCGCTATATGCTACGAAGAATTAAGAATTAAGAATTAAGAATTATATTTGTTGGCTCTTCCTAAAAATATTTAAGTGTACAGGAATTTGCTTTTTAATTTACTCATAACCAACAAAGTTAAACAACACGGCAATGCAAAAAAACAAAAACAAGTTTAACTTGTCCACGAATTACACCAAATCCCATAAAAGCAAAAAAGGCAGTGAAGAAATTCACTGCCTTATATCATTATGTTTTACAGGGGGAATTATTCCCTATTGAATTTTTTAACTATATATGCCTGTGGGTCTTCTTTAAACTGCTGCATTCCATCTAAGCTGCTGAAATAAAATACTCTTCCAAGATACTCCAGTGTGGGAGTATGAGGGCCTACTAAGAGAGGAGTACCTGTGGCTGCACAGTCAGTTTTAGTTCCATAGTCTGATTTTAATGGAGATATAGTTTTAGGAGGTTTATTTGCCGGAAATTTGGCAATATAAATTTCAGGATTTTTCATAAAAAGATCCTGTGTTTCTTTGTGTGCAAAGTAATAAACTCTTCCAAGATACCTGAGTGTCGGCGTGTATTCTGTTACTACGATAGGGAGGCCGCTATACGAGCAGTTTGTTTTTAGTCCATAATCAGAAGTAAATGGTGAGATAACAGTGGGTGTTTCATTAAAAATAAATTTTTGAATATATCCTTCAGGATTCTCATTGAACTTGTCTAAATCTGATTGATTTTGAAAGTAAAAAATACGTCCGTTATATTGCAAGGCGGTGGTGGTAGCACCAATTGTTAAGGGATCTCCGTTATATGCTGAAGATACGTTAAATCCGTAATCTTTTTTCGAGGGGTCAACAATTAGTGTTGTAGAAGCGCATCCAGCTAAAATTAAAACAATAAGCATAGAAAAAGAAAAAATAGATATTGGCTTAAACATAATTACTGCCTTTCATTATTTAAAAAATTATTTTGATATCCTTAATTAGTATGAAACAGGAAAAATTATTTTCTCTGCTTCAGTATTATAGTAACAAGACAATGATTTATCAACTGACTAATTAAAATTAGTTTGATTTGAATGTAGGTATCTGAATTCAATTTTTAATAAAATTTTTATAAAAAATTGTGTTTGTGGTTTACAATGAGAAAAATAGAGTTAAATTTAACCTTTTTACTGGCTGTTGTTTGTTAAAATTTTAATTTAGACGTTTGATATATAACAGCATCATATTTAATATTAAGATTAAAAATAAAAAAGTTAAAATTAAAGGAGTTTTTTTATGACAGCAAAAGTACGAAAATTTGAAGCGCAGACACAAAAAGTTTTGGATATGATGATCCATTCTCTTTATTCGAATAAAGATATTTTTTTAAGAGAGCTTATTGCTAACGGTGCTGACGCTATTGATAAAGCGAGATTTCTTTCCCTGAGCGATAAAGAATTGGCAGAAGACTGGTCAATCAGAATAGATGCTGACAAAGACAAAAAGACACTGAAAATTATCGATAACGGTGTCGGGATGACCATGGATGAAGTGGTAGAAAACATTGGTACTATCGCTCAATCCGGAACAAAGGCTTTTCTAGAAGCTGTTGAAAAAAATAAAGACAATGACGCTCCTGAGTTGATAGGGCAGTTTGGAGTAGGTTTTTATTCTGCATTTATGGTTGCGGATGACATTGTACTTGAGACTAAAAAAGCCGGGAGTGATAAACCTGCTGTAAAATGGACATCTAAGGGAGAAGAAGGATATACCGTTGAAGAAATTTCAAAGGAAGATCACGGTACAACAATTACTCTTCATCTGAAAAAAGATGCTGAAGAATACCTGGATAACTTTAAAGTTAAGGGAATTGTAAAAAAATATTCCGATTTTATTGAGTATCCTGTAAAAATGAAAAACATGGTTAAAGAGCCTAAAGAACAAAAAGAAGGCGATGATGTAAAACCTGAAGATATTGAATATATAGATGTTGAAAAAGACGAAACCTTGAACTCGCAGAAAGCTATATGGTTGCGTCCTGCCAAAGAAATTAAAGAAGAAGAGTATCAGCAGTTTTTTAAACATTTGAGCCACTCATTTGAAGATGCGCTTAAACACATCCATTACTCTGCAGAGGGAACAACAGAATTTAAGGCTTTGGTATATATTCCTGGTAAAAATCCTTTTAACATGTTTATGCAGGAAAATCGCAAGAAAAATTTACATCTTTATATTCGTAGAATTTTTATTACAGAGGAATGCCCGAATCTTCTCCCTGAGTATTTGAGGTTTATTGATGGAGTTGTTGATTCAAGTGATTTACCGTTGAATGTTTCTCGTGAAACACTCCAGGATAATCCTGTTATTGGTAAAATACAGAAGAACCTTGTTCGCAAGATCCTTAGTACTTTGAAAAAAATCAAAGATAATGACACTGAAAAATACGTTTCTTTCTTTAAAGAGTTTGGTAGAAATATAAAAGAAGGAATGCATACAGATCATGCAAACAAAGAAAAACTACAGGAGCTTCTTCTTTTCGAAACAATGAAAAATGATGCGGGCAAGCTTGTGTCATTAAAAGATTATGTAGATATGATGCCTGAAGATCAGAAAGAAATCTATTATATAATCGGTGAAAACAGAGGAGTACTTGAAAATTCTCCGCATCTGGAAATTTTCCAGTCCAAAGGATACGATGTTCTTTTTATGACAGATCCTATTGATGAATTTGTTATTTCCGGTCTTTTTAAATATGCAGACAAAGATATGAAAGCTGTTGGTAAAGGCGAAATTAATTTCGATTCTGATAAAAAAGAAGACAAGGAAAAAGAAGAAAAAACAAAAAAAGAATATAGTTCTCTTCTAGAATTTATGCAGAAAAATCTTAGTGAGAATGTTAAGGAAGTACGTTTTTCAAAGAGACTTACTGATAGTGCATGCTGTTTGGTTGGTGGAGATTATGATCAGAGCCCTTATATGGAAAGAATCATGAAATCTATGAATCAGGAAATGCCGAAAGCAAAACGTATTCTGGAGTTAAATCCTGATCATGTTATAGTTGGTTCAATGAAAAAACTCTATGAACTTGATTCGGAAAGCTCAAAGCTCGGTGAATTTGCCGAATTGCTTTATGATCAGGCATTGTTAACAGAAGGTAGCCCTATTGCTAATCCACTAAAATTCTCAAAACGTGTTGCTGAACTAATGGTGCTAGGTCTAAAAGATGCCACAGCTTCTAAAGAAAAATAAAGTATTAATTAAAATATTGGCACGGGAAAACCAAGGCTGGCAAATTCAACAGAGCTTATTAGAGTTTGAAAGTTGACAGGAATTCTAAAACAACCTATTAAAAAAAACGCCAGAATCTTCTGGCGTTTAAGATATATATACGGTTAGAGGATAATTCTTATTTGACCCAAAACCTACGATTTCAATGTAGTTAATTACCAAAAACCTTCAGATACCCTACTCATCAATTTCAATATTAATGTAGGTCTTTAATAGGTCTAAATTATTTTCCGCTTTTGGTACATCATTTTTGGATTTATGTTCTTCTCGAGTTGGAACGAGGATAATCGATTGCTTGTAAAATCTCCAACTACTATAATGCCCCATGTTATTGTAAAATCCTGTTGACTTCCACCATGCCGATTTATACTTTGTAGAGAATCTACCACCAACCCGCTCCTGCGCAAGACATCGCGTGAATATTGTAGCTGGCTGTCCCCCGTACGTATGCACATCTTTAATATGGACCCATGCACCAGATTTATTATCGTCTTCCGTAAATTGGAAATAAACTCTTTCCCAATTAAATGTTTTACGTCCAGCTTCAGGATTATAAAAAAGGAAATATAAGCTTTCGCTACCCCAATTCAAAGGCAAATCAAATACAAACGTTTGCCCTGGAGTAAGATGGACTTTCCAATTCCATTCTTGATCAACTGTTTTAAAATGACTGAAACCAAACCATACATTCTGCGGTGTATTATTGTG
The DNA here is from genome assembly GCA_964625675.1 of uncultured Victivallales bacterium. Lineage (GTDB taxonomy): Bacteria > Verrucomicrobiota > Lentisphaeria > Victivallales > GWF2-38-69. Next base: position 5,945 of record CAZVCD010000079.1, read on the forward strand.
GATTCTCCATGCTGGGTTATAAGTCCGTTCATTGAGTTCCTCATGTGCATGTTTATGAATTGAATCCGTTGGAGCCGGAGGCAGTACAAGTAATGTATTCTCAAGAGCCATAACACTTTGTGTTACACAAAACAGCATTACAAATACTGTCATAATACTACTACTTCTTTTAATCATTGGTCTCTCCTTGTTTTATTCTCGTGTTGTAAATTTTTAATAAAACCATATCAAAACAAAGCTAAAACTTATAACGTATTTTTTTAAGATTATAGCTTAAACAAAAAACTAATCAAGATTTAAGTTTCTTTCTTTCTTTAAAATATTTTCAAAAGTTGTTTATGAAGTAAAAGTAACGACAAGTTAAACTTGTTTTTGTCTTTTTATTTCTCGTTTGGATCCACAATCATGTTGACTATGAATATGTTAAAAAGCAAATTCCTATACACTTAAAGTATATTATAAGATGCTGAGGTAATAATGTCAATGGTTTTTGACTTTTAATTTTTATTTCAGTGCATTTCTTTCCATCTGTCAGGCGAGAACTCATGAAGATTCTTATGTGGGTATGACATCAGATTCCTATAAATAAATTCCAGATATTTCTGCTACTATGCGCCATTTCTTTACAATGTGCTTAGGCTGTTTAGTCATCTGGTATCCTTTGTTGAAAATTAATATTTTAACGAGAATACCTAAATTTAGTGCCTAAAATGCCAGACAACTAGATGGTCTGAATTTTACACTTACCGCAATCATTGTTCCAATATAACCGGGCATAATGATTTCCATTTTATTGATATAGTAAGAGATAATTGAACCAAATCCAATAGCAATTGAAACAAGAACAACCGGCTGAAAAATCCCGGATTCAGTGATTTTTAATATTTTTTTTCTTCTTGGAATTTTTACACCGCCTGAATCAGCCTCATCCAGTCCTTCAGGCTTTAGGCTGTTTTTGCGCATTAACATTTTACCGACAGGGCCGCCGATTAAACTTCCAACAAATAGGCCTACTGTTGCCGCGGCAATAGAAATTGTTGTTGTGCTTGCAAGGTTGAATTTTTTCTCAAGAATAGGTCCGAAAGCTGCTGCCATGTCCGCCAGACATTGGAATTGAAGCCGTAGCCATGCCAAATGCAGCTGATTTACCCATTAGTAACGCGACAACAATACCAAAAACATTCTGCAGAATTACAAGTATGACAGCGCAAACCAGAAAGAGGAAAACAATTTTTCCTCCTTTTTTTTTAAATTTTATCGTAAGAGAAACCCATGCGTCGCTCAAAGAGCTATGCAGGACAGGCAAAAAAGCCTATAGCCATCAGTCTCTAAAGTCTACGGTCTAATAGTTTGAAATCAATTAAATTATAAAGAGACGCAATTTGCGTCTCTTTTTTTATTCTCCAACATTTTGTTTAGCTTTAAAAGAGTGCCGAATGTAAAGAATTTATCTTATGGCCTACATATTCTGCTGTATAATCCTTTGCCTATCAACAGTATCAACTTATTTATAAAAATATTTCAAGTGTATAGGAATTTGCTTTTTAACATGTTCATAGCCAACAATGTTAAGCTGCGCAACAAAATAAAAAGGCAAAAACAAAATATTCATGAAAAATATTTATTTAATGCTTGATTCTTTTTTAAACAAGGATACTATATCGGTGTACTAGATAACTAGTGCAGTTGTTTTGGGTATTTTTAAAAGAATAAAGTAAAAAAGGAAGCTTGAGAATTATGAAGAAGTCAGTAACAAAGATTTTAGTTGTTGTTATGGCGGTAAGTTGTATTACATGTTTTGCCGGTGTTGTAAAAGAGACAAGAGATATTGGCAGTTTTAATCAAATTAATTTGAGTGGAGCAGAAACCGTTTACCTTACACAAGGAGCAAATGATTCTGTGGCTGTGGAAACTGACAAAAATAATCTTTCAAATGTCGAAACAAATGTTACTGATAACACGTTGATAGTGAAAACAGATTGTAATAGAAGCTGGTGGAATAGAATTTTTAGTTCAAGCAAAGAAGTGAAAATTTATATTACGGCAAAGAATATTGACAGCATTACTTCATCAGGTGCGGCAAAAATTAATATTGATAATATTAATAATCAGAAGTTTAGTATGACCCTATCGGGAGCAGATCATGTGGATATTTCAGGGAAAACGGATGATTTTACAGTTCAGTCGTCAGGCGCAATACACCTGGAAGCAAAAGAATTTAAGGCTCATAATATAGATATTAAAATGAGCGGGGCAGCGCATGCTGAAATATTTGCTACTGGAACCATCAATGCAAAAATTTCCGGTGTAGGGAATATTGAGTATTATGGCAACCCAAAAATTGTGAAACCGGAAATATCAGGTTTGGGGAAAATATCTGACGGAGAAAAGTAGTCTTTAGAGACAGGTATAGCTTATTATGATGCAAGATCATTTAATGTTGAGGCAGAAACAATGATAGAAGTAAAAAATCTTAAATTTAGTTATGGAAAGAAGCAGCTTTTCGATAATTTAAATTTATCGGCTAAAAGCGGAAATATTTATGGTTTACTAGGAAAAAATGGTGCCGGTAAGACAACACTGCTAAGTTTGTTGGCCGGACTGTTGAGGCCTTCAGGTGGTGATATTTCTATTATGGATTATGTTCCACGCAGACGTTCCCCAAATTTTTTAAATAAAGTTATATACGTTCCAGAAAAGTTTTATACTCCTTCCATAACGGTTAAAACATATGAAGAAATATACAAAGTATTTTATCCAGATTTTGATTCTGTATATTTCAATAACTGTTTGGATGAATTTGGTATCGAGATAGATAAAAGAATAAATACTTTATCCTATGGACAGCAAAAAAAGTTTCTTTTAGCTTTTGCGTTTGCCAGTATGTGTCCGCTTGTTTTGATGGATGAACCTACAAATGGACTGGATATCCCATCAAAGAAACAGTTTCGTAAAATTCTTGTAAATGCTGCAACAGAGGAGAGGCTCTTTATTATTTCTACACATCAGGTTAGGGATTTGGAGAATCTAATTGATCCGATAATTATACTTGATGAAGGAAAAATAATATTTAATCATACGCTTGAAGAGGTGGAATCTTCTTTGGCTGTATATCATAGCAGAGATAGAAAACTGGCGGAATCTTCGTTGTATTATGAAAAATCTTTGAAAGGGTATTCTGTTGTGATGGAAAGGAACAATGAGTTTGGTGATGAAGGACGAATCGAACTTGAATCTTTGTTTAATCTTGTCATAGAGAACACAGAAAAAGTGCAGAGTTTATTTGCCAGGAAGGAGTCAGAAAATGAGAACAAATGAGTTTTTTTGTTTAAGTAGATTTTATTATCTGTGCCGACAGTCTATTGGCAAAGAACGTAACGATATAACTTTTTTATGTTTGAAAATTATTGCAATATTTATATTGGGCACTGCGCTTTTAGGATTTATTGGACTTCCATCAATAACTATTGCTCCTCTTTTTTATTATTTAATATTGTATTTCGTAGGTATACGCTGGGCTGCGAATGCGTTTCCTGAGTTAAGAAATAAGGAGAAATGTTGTTCCTGGTTAATGGTTCCGGGTTCTGCATTTGAGAAATATATTTCACGTCTGATTCTGAGTTCTATAGGATTTGCTGTGTTGTTTAGTGTTCTCTATTTTATTGGTGTTAACATTGGCAATATAATTAATCTGATAGTTTTTAATAATCATTTTATTCCGTTTGTACCTTTTGAAACAGTAGATGTTCCATTTACTATAGCTTCATTGGTTACTTTACATTCAATCTTTTGTGTCGGTGGATTATATTTTAAAAGATATCCGATAGTAAAAACAGTTTTGTTTGTCTTGTTAATTATTATTTTGCTGATGGTCAGTATATCAACAATTGGAGGTTTGCTCTTTTCCTATCGAGTCTCATTTAATGTGCAGAACTTTCCGATACTTAGTAGATACTGGACAATGTCTGTTTCATGGTTTTTTAAACTTTTCTTTTACTGTATTATCCCGGTTTTCTGCTGGGTAATAGGGTATTTTAGATTGAAAAAAGTTGAGGTATGTTAGGGATGTTCATGATATATGATTTTAACATTGTGATCATTTCCGGCAGGGCTTTGAATTTGGGATATGCATAAAAAATGGAATTTAAAGAAAAACAATCAATATATTTGCAAATAGGCGATCTCATTTGTGAGAACATATTGGCGGGTATCTGGGGCAAAAGTGAAAAAATAGCTTCGATCAGAGAATTGGCAGCTGAAATTGAAGTTAACCCAAATACTGTTGTTCGTACATTTGGCTATCTTGAAGATATGGGGATTATCCTGAAAAAACGTGGAATAGGGTATTTTGTAACTGAAACAGCTGAAGATATTATTTTAAAGAAAAAGAGAGAAACTTTTATTAAACTTCAGCTGCCGAATATTTTTAAAACAATGGATTTGCTGAAGATATCCTGGGCGGATCTGGAAAAGTTCCATGAAGAATACGAAAAATAGTAAGAGATTTGTCCCTAACCGCTGTTTGCTTGGCATTCACAATTTTAACTCTTCCTTTTTTTGAACCACGATCGGCAGAGGCGATTAAAAATTACACTAATTAAGCGAATTAAATATTAATTTATCACTGGATGATATCTTGAGGAAGGTAGGGCGGTTTGTCCCTAAACCGCCGTTTTCAGTGTGTGGTTTTCAAAATTGATCGGTCGGTTTTTTGTATCTATGCAGGTGGCAAAATATGTTGTCGCTGACAGCTCGGAGAGCTGTCCCTACCTTCTTGTCAATTA
>CAZVCD010000080.1:0-10728 GCA_964625675.1 uncultured Victivallales bacterium
CTTTTAGTATTTTTTCTATTTCTTCGTCATCTTCGGGGTCTTTGAGGTTTTTATTACAAATATCTCTAACTCGCTCTAAAATATCAAAAGGAGAACTAGGAGGTTCTTCTTCCATTTCTTCTTCTGAAGCGGCTATTAATGATAATAATGACATAAACTCAGATAATATCTTATAAGCAAATATTATAACCATTAAATGGATGAATATAACTGACAACTCAAATCCACCGGTTACGTAATACAATAATATTATTATAAATGCAATAATCCCATATACAATATTTATTAATCCTTTTAATATTTTATCTAACATCTTTTCTCCCTTTCGTTGTTGTTCTAAACCTTACGCATGGTATACCATAACATGTAAGCCGGAGGGTGTTCCGTGGTCTCCCTCTACTTAGTTCCAGGGATTATAATCAGATCTGCTTTAGATTCCTTGGACATTCCAAAGCCGTTTAAAATTTGCTTTTTGTCAGGTATCTTTTTATTTTTTATTTATTTCCAGGATAGCAACTATAAATTTGTTACCTTATATTTCTGAATATTTTTCCCAGTGTAAAGAAGAACCTGATTTTATAGACCCATATTTAAAGATGCTATATAGATATATTTTACTTAAAATTTTCTGATTAATATCTACATAGCATAAAAACAAAATTTAAAATTAACAGAAACCATCTTCAAGTTCGTCAATATCAACTTCCTGACCTTCTGTAAAACCTCCATCTTGGAGAGTGTTTATAACCTTTACAACCATTTCTTCCAGTTCAGAGTCATCTAGTTGAATATCCTGTACCCAGCCCTTTTCATCGGTATATAGAAAGTTTTCAGCACACTCTATATTATCTACCTTCTTAAAAGAAAATTTTTCTCCATTTATTTTTAGGTCAACTTGATCTGTTATAACTTCTCCATCAACAACTCTAGTTACTTTCAATACTTTTGCCATTTTACTCATTATTAATTACTCCTTTTTTGATTTATTTTTTACTATGATACAGCTTTCAAAATTGATGAAATACAGTGATTTAAACAAATTTCATCAGATTTAAAGATTAAATTAGCAATGCTTAACTCATTTTTGTAGAGTGATAGATAAAATTTCATTATCATTTTTTAATTTCTTTGGAACAAACTCTAAGGCTTCCCAGTTTCTCTCAATGACTTGCAATACAAAATCTCTGTCATTTCTTAACTTTCTGGAAGCATACTTTAATGCATACTTAGAAAGTAAAGATATTTGCAATAAAAAATCCCTGTCTTTCTTTAGTTCGGCTGATGCATATTCTAAAGCACTACCGTCTTTTTTAATTACAGCTAAGACTACTTCTTTATCGTTCTTAAATTCATCTGATGCATATTCTAAAGCACTACCATAATTTTTCAGTGCGACTAATACGATTTCTTTATCTTTCTTCAATTCACTTGATACATATTTTAAAGCAGTACCATTATTTTTCAGTGCGGCTAATACTATTTCTTTATAATTCTTTAATTTACCTGAGACATATTGAAGTGCCATCCTATTTTTTTTAACAGCAGGTAATACAATTTCTTTATCTTTCTTTAGTTCGGCTGATACATATTCTAAAGCACAAGCAGCATTTTCTAGTGCTACAAATACTATATTTTTATCATTTTTAAATTCGATTGATGCATATTCTAAAGCACAACCATCGTTTTCCAGTGCAGCTAATACTAGTTCTTTATCACTCTTTAATTCGTCTGATGCATATTCTAAAGCACTACCATAATTTTTCAGTGCGGCTAATACTATTTCTTTATCATTTTTTAGTCCAGCTGATGCATATTCTAAAGTACTACCATAATTTTTCAGTGCAGCTAATACTACTTCTTTATCGTTCTTCAATTCGTCAGATGCATATTCTAAAATCATTTTTTTTGATTTAAGTGCTCTAAGTATAAAATTTTTATCGGATTTAATATTTTCTGGTGCATTTTTCCATATCCTGTCAGAGTCATCAATCCATTTTTTTTCTTCTTCTGTTAAGCCATCATAAAGTTCAAGCATGAATATTTTCTTGAACTTTTGCATTTTTTTTGAAATAAACGTGAAAAGAAATTCGTCATTAGTCTCTTCAAATAAAAAGGAAATGAATTTTTTGTCATTTTTTAATTCATCTGATGCATATTCAAAAGCACGAACATCGTTTTTAACTGCAGTTAATACGACTTCTTTATCGCTTTTTAATTCATCTGATGCATGTGTTAAAGCAAATCTATCATCTTTAACAGCAATCAATGCAAGTTCTTTATCATTTTTTAATTCATCTGATGCATATTCGAATGTATTAACATTGTTTTCAATTGCAGCCAACACTAATTCTTTGTCGTTTTTTAATTCGTCGGATACATATTTTAATGCAATCGAGCTATTTTTAATTCCAGCTAATACGATTTCTTTATCGTTCTTTAATTCATCTGATGCATATTCTAAAGCACGACCATCATTTTCCAGTGCAGCTAATACTACTTCTTTATCGTTCTTTCGTTCAGTTGATGCATATTTTAAAGCACGACCATTTGCTATAACTGCAGCCAATGCCAGTTCTTTATCATTTTTTAATTCATCTGATGCATATTCGAATGTATTAACATTGTTTTCAATTGCAGCCAACACTAATTCTTTGTCGTTCTTTAATTCATCTGATGCATATTCTAAAGCACGACCATCATTTTCCAGTGCAGCTAATACTACTTCTTTATCGTTCTTCAACTCGTCAGAAGCAAATTTTAAAGCATAACCATTTCTGTCAACAGCTACTAATACTATTTCTTTGTCATTCTTTACTTCCTTCGAACTATGCTCTAAAATGTGTCCGCCTATTCTAAGTGCATTAATCATAAATTTATAACTGGACTTAAGGTTTTCTGGTGCATATTCAAAGCAACCACCTTCTTCCCTTATTTTGTTAATCCACTTATATTCTTCTTTTGTAAATTCTTCTGATTTGTTATTGATTATTTTCTCTCTGTTTTCCATTATACAATCTCCTATGATAACTTGTACTTCAATTAGTATTTTTATTAGTTAATGAGTTGCCAATTTAAAACTTTAAAAGTCATCTAAAATAAATTTATTTTTTAAAGTCTTATAAATTAAAGGTAAAAGAGCATCTTAGCTTTTTATATTACCTAACTTTGCCTATCTGTTTTTTCTCTGTCTCACAAACGCCTAACTGCATATATCCAACATAATCTAATAAAAAAAAGGAAATCTCTTCCAAAGTTTTTTTGGATTTCAAAAGTATTCCTTTCTTTTTCTACTTTTTCAATATTATTATTTGTAGAGATAGATTTACAATAAGTGTTATATATCTCTTTGTCTGTTTGATGACAAAATATAGGGTATTTTTTAGTTGATTCAAGCATGGTTTTATTTTGAATCTACCCACTTTAATTGTTCATGACTTTAAATATAATGTTTTAATAAATACTTTTAAAATGCTTATAATCATAAGCATACAATGCATTGTGTTTATTTTTTAATTTAGTCATCTATGGTAATTTGGTTGAAGGATATAGACAAACATATTGCAATTTGCGAAGCGTCAAAACTGACAAAGTAAAGTGTTTATACAATTAGACGTTTTGTACAGGTTAATAAGGATTGGAACTGATATAATAGAGGTTGACTTCAACGACATAAATAGTACTCTGTTCAGAATAAGCATCAGTTTTATACTTATATATTTTGATATAACCAAAAAACTTTTAAAAAACTAAAAAATTTTCCTGTTAAAGGCTCATTAATCATAAGGATAATTATCAAATCATCTAGCCGCGTCCTATATTAGCTGTTAAATTCATGTTAAACAAAAGAATTGTCCCTTATTCACCATAATTACACAATAATGTCTACACAAAATGAACATATAATTGTAATTATACTTATTAAACAACTATGAAATAACAGCAAGCTAAAGACTAAAGAGTTGTTGATTTCTAATCTTTCAACCAGTGACAATTATAAAATAGTATATATAGATTATTAGGTGTGGTATTCAATTTATTTTATAATGGTAGCTTTAATTCCCCAAAACCTTTAACTTCTAATCTTTTTTAGTTTATACTGTTTGCATAGACCTATTATTTCAGCACCAATTTTTCTATAATTAATTAACCCTAAAATACCGTTTTTCTGCAGTAATAATCTTATTTCATGAATATTATCAAAATTATCAGAATAACTGAAGTTAATCATACTTAGGCATACTTCATCATAAAGCTGAAATCTAAATGCTGGATTTAAACCTAAAAGGTCATTAATTAAATCATCAAATACATCATTCTTTGATCTTCTATAATAAATGCTTTCAGCTAAAGATTCAGCCAATAATCCGAAAGTATTCAAATTATCAAACTTAATGTAATTCTCTACAATTCTTTTAATTTCTTCTGATGGCACAAACACTAAAGTTTTCATAGCCTGATTAGCAATCATTGCCTGGCTATCTTCATCACAAAAGCCATCATCATACCAACTATAATCCCAGACATAAGTGATTGAATCTAATTTATTGCAAATTTTTAGATCTCCGGCACGCCATGCTACGCGCATTAGCAATAGTCTTGAAGAATCCCTTGCAAATCTTGGAAAAAATTCAACCTTATTCAACCAAGACTCAAGTGTTTCATGAGTACAAGTACCTTTAGCTAGCATTTCTTCAAAATAAACATCTAATAAATCTAAATGTTCATTTCCCCAATATTCACCTAATTCATCCATAGCATCATCAATATCATGGCTTTTTTGCAGAAGCTCAATTGCATCCTTTTTTTTCTGATTGATGTTGTCTGAATAAAGGTTATGTTCTATGCAATAATCAACTTCTTCTAGTATATTAAAAATTTCTAAATCATTATCTAATTCATTTAGAAAAAGCTCAGAAAAAGCAAAAAAAAGTATTTCTCTACAACAGAAAGCAGGATTTTGAATTAATCTGTATAGATTAGGCTGTGTTTTTGTACCCCAAAATAGAGTTTTTTTATTGAATTCCATGCTTGAATAAGAAATTTCAGTAAACTGTTCTGCAAAATTTCTTATCTTTTTTTCCATGAATTGAAGAAATTCATATGACACAACAGTATCTTTTTTAATATTATTTAATAAAAATGATTCTGCTTCAATAATTTGTGCATTCTTTTGGTTTTCAATATCACTTTGAAATCCTATATAAAAGATAGTAGCAAAAAGTTGTTCGCTGGAAGTTAATTCGCCTAATTCTTTAGTTAAAGATGCTATAAAATAATTAAATGTTGTAGGTTCACATGTTATAACCTGGTCAAGTAATTTTTTAATCTTATTTTTTTTCTTATTCCCTAATTCATCTGCTTTTACAGCTAATACACATAGTCTTTCATCATCAATAGAGTTTTTGCCTTCTCTGGCTATAAAAGCGAGAATACCTTCATTCAAACTATCTTCTGCTTCTTCAGTTCGTTTAAAAGTTTCCTCCTGTTTAATTCTGAATAATTCATTATTTAATAACTCCCACAATTCATTATGCATTTCATTCATACGTAGATGATATGCTCCGAACTCAAGTCCATATCTTTTTAAAGAATCTCCGAATTTATCATTATCCCATGTGAGGGCAACTTCTCCAAAACGTTTATGTATTCGATTAATATCTTCCTTAGAAAGATATATTTCTTTTATTGTTCTATCCATGTAACCATGAAAAAAACCTAAGCGTCCATTTCTGTTTATAAGAAAATCATCCAACATTAGAAATAAAGGTGACCATTGAGCTCTGGGCATCGGGTTTTCTGATGGTTTTTCATGTGTGGATAAAAGTTCAAGAAGTTCTGATTCAGTCAATCCTCGTTTAGCAAGTGTAAGATATCCGACAGTATCCTGAACCAGTTTTTTGTGTTCACTGTTGAATTCTTCTAAATTAGTTAAAAGTTTAGAAAATAAATCCTCAATGGTCTGACAGGATAAATATTCATCTATCATTGCCGGAAGGGTCTCATGTTGTCCACGAATCCTTATCTGGTCAAGAATAATTCTTAAAAACAGTGCATTTCCACATTGATTAGAATTAATAATTGTATCAATTAGTTCAGATTCCAGTTTTTTTGAATATAGATTTAAATAATTTTCAATAATTTGCCTACACTCATCTTTTTCCAGCGAATTAACTTTGACTACTGCATTTTTCCCCCAATTCTTAGTAAACATATCTTCCATTTTTCCAGGCAGTGTGCTTGCTACAAAGCATACACCTAGCGGCAAGTTATTTAGCAACAGGTCAAAAAGAGAATTATTTTCATTCTCCATCTGGTCAAATGCATCAAGCACTATAAGAATAGAACCTTTGAGTTTAACTGCGTTTTCAAACCAAATAGGCATCTTTTGAACAATCTTCCATAAATCATCAGGTATTTGTTCATCAACAGCTCCCCAATTCTTTAGCTTTTCTACAAGACGGTAAATAAAGTTTTCTATTGCTGTGCTCTTAGGAGAACTGCCGGTAAAATGTAAAAAATTATGAGCTGGCAGAGTACCTTCCATTTGAAGTTTATTAATCCATGAAGCAAGTAGTGAACTTTTTCCAGTTCCTGAACCTCCAGTTATTAAGTAATGCTGAACATCTTCATTTTCGAGCAGTTCATCCAAGGATTCAAATAATCCTGAACGCTGCACATATCCTTTAATTCTGCTTTGCGCAAAAGCGATATGCTCCATTTCCTGACGCTCCCATTCGTCAGGAACAGAAGTAGCAGGAAAAACTGAATTTATTTGTTTCCATAAATCATCCAGGACTTTATCAGCTAGATCAGTATGACTAGATACATCGCGAACAGGATGCTTAAGAGAAGATTTTCTAATACGACTTTTCAGATTTTCCTGTTTCTTAACTTCATCTTTATTTAGATTTCTAAAATCTTCTTTCCTGCTATCAGAATAAGCAGCCTTAATTGTAGCCCAGCATGTCTCTTCATAATCGGAAGAACGAAAGTAAAAGAAAGCATACTCTGCCATTTTTGCATTATTTAATATCCCATGAAGAATTTCTAATTCAGTTACACTTGTACCGCCAATGTGCTCTTTCACCCATTTTGTATCTTCACCTTCCAAAATATCTTTAGAATAATAATCTCTTGGAGGTATCCATCCATAACGTTCTCCGAGCAGACCTATAAAGAATACAGGTTGACTGGATCTGCATTTATCAATTTCTTTGAGGCAGATTTTTAATGTTTCACCTTTAAGACTTTGTTCATTAGTTACTCCCCAGCGAAGATCAACTTCTGTCACTTCAACAAAACGTTCTCTGCAACGACGTCTTAACTCAGGAAATACTTTTTTGACCAGTTCATCTCTTTCCAGGCGAAAATCACGAAATGTGGAACTTATAAAAATACGAACTTTTCGATCTGAATTCATCCTAAACCTCTTATATAATACATTAAAGTATCGGTTCAGCCGGGCGTTTGCGATGAAGAAGTACCCAATCTCCATTTTCCCGCAGAGCTTCACAACCAAGCTGTTTTATTATTTTTATTTTCTTATCTTCAGAAGTATTATTCATAGCAAATTCTGCTGCAGAAAACAGACAGGCTTGTTGAGAATAGGCTTCAGCATGTTCATTCCAGGCTCTTTTTTCCAGATAATATTTAAAGACGGCAAACATAAAAGGGCCAAAACCTATTATAAACTCACTATATAATCCAAAATAATAATTTGTATTATATCCGAAAAGCACTGTCAGAGCAAAGATTATTGAAATAGAGAACAAAACCCAGGCACAAATATGTCCTTTTTTATTTTTCCTCTTTTCTGATTTAATATTTTTTATATAATATTCTTTTTGTCCAATTATCCATGCATTATTAATTTCTCTAATTGATTCTTTAATATCTGATTTATTTTTATTACTTTTTAATAATGTCCAGTTTTTTATAGCATAGCGTATCCAGTCAAGTTCTCCACGCTGGCTACGCAAATAATAATCACTGACATTATCCTGTATGCCGGACAGGTTCCACATTATTTGTACACGCATCCCCTCTGCAAGTGCTCGATAATCATAAAATTGCTGGTCAAATTTTAATTTTTTAATAAACATTCTATATACTAGATATGCTGTTATTAATCCTAAAAGGTAAATGGCTAAAAATATTTTCTTTTCCCAAAGATCTCCATATATTTGAGCAAATAGTGCTGCAGAAAAAGCGATGAAAAATATATAATGGAACACATTCCAATATCTTTTTTGACTCTTTCCCGCGAGGGTATCAGCTATTCCATATTTTTTTATTAATGCGGATGAACTATCTGAAAGTTTACTTAAAAATATTTTACTAAACCCTAAATAACTAACTGATGTATTACATGCATTATTGAAATCTTCAGAGTTAATACTGCTTACAATATTTTTATTAAAGCGATCTATATTTGAAATAACATCCGCAAATTTATGCGTGAACTTATTCAATGAATTACACAGCCAGTCCTTTTCCGAAACATTTGGAGTAAAGGTAAATAAATCAGCTCCACATGGTATATGAACAATGATTTTTCCATTTTTAACGTCTAAATCATTTAGATGTGAATGTAATTCCCCATCCTTTGTGTTTATACGTTCTGAAAAAACATGTATTACAGGTATCGTATCATCAGGATTCAATAAATTGTCTTCACTCTCTTCTACACCCCTGCTAAGAGCAATATCTACAATATCAGAAGTCCCACCTGTTAAAATTTTTCCATTACTGTCAACGGCTATTTTTCCATCCCAAATTGAAATTAGAATATTCGAGTGCTCTACAATAAATTTACCTGCACTCAAATATCCTGAATCCCGACTTTCAAGCACATCATTTTTGCTGCCGAGATAATGAACTATTTCGGACTTTGATAAATATTTCCGAAATTCTCCTTTAGATTCTTCTGTAATAAAATCCTGTTCATAATCATCTTGACTAAAAGGCAGTACTGACACTAAACTGGCAGACTGACCGCATACATCAAAAGCTACTTTCGGTACCAGGCGGTCAGCACCCTCAGCTAATGCCGAAAGAATCGAAATAGGTGAATTAGGGTATTCTCTTTTAATTTCCGAAAATACTTCAATTAGAGAATTCCTTACCAAAGAAGGTTCAACTAAGTCCCTATGCCCAGTAACACCAATAACAATTGGAATTGAGCTGTCGCTTTGATTTTGAATATCAGATATTTTCACCTATTACTATCCTTTGCATTAATTAAGTCCAAATTAATATTTATTATCTACAACTATTAAGCAGTGTTTCGAAATATGCCCAATATTTATCTTTTTTGTATTTATATTAATGGTTTATTTTTTCTTTAATAGTTTTTCCTATCGCTTTTCCAATATTAATAAATTCTTCATATGAAAATACATCAGATTTTGCATTATTGCACCAATAACAACAAAGGACACAATTGTTAGCACTATATTTATCATCGGTTTTTCGATCTATTTCCAAGGTTCTTCCTCTTGTTTTAGAACGTTTAGATTCCTGCATATTATAAAAGAGTACCATATCATCATGAGTTGTACGACAATAATGACATTCTTGAGGCTCATTTTTATACCATTCAATAAAATCTTCCCTAGACCAGTCTAACTTATAACCCACTCTGCTTTTTATGCTACTATAACGTTTAGATATCTTTGCATCTTCTTCACTGTACTTTTTATTCATTGTTATTTTCCAAAAATGTCCCATCACTACTATTTATATTATCATCTTTAAATGAATCATCTTTTCCCAACATCTCTCCACAATAGCGGCATTTAATTGCCTCTATTTTGATATTTTCCGAACAGTATGGACATTTTTTGGTACTCATTTTATTTACCTTTTTCTTGTTTTAATTGTCAGCATTGCAAAACTATTTTTTTAAAGTTTTAAATTTTGAATTAAAAAGAAAGAATTCCATGTTAATTATCTATACCACAAACAGTATCATGGTCAATCTCACCAAATTCAGTTACTTTGTCCATTAATTCCTGATATACAGCTGCATAATCCATTTTTCACCCATAGTCAAAAGTATATCTTAGTCATACTCTTCCAAATATTCTGAAAGATCGTAAAGCTTCAATCAACAACCCATCCATTATCTACGACCTCTACCATAGAGGAATATTTCCATTTTTGTTGATTCCGTGAATGAATTAAATATATACCCGGTGCTTCAAACGTTAAAAACCCAAATGCTCCATCAATATGTTTAACACATAGCTGCCCTGATACACCTGGTTTCCAAGTTGAAAACACTTCTACTCCTGATGCAATATTCAGAGTGAATTCACGACTAGTTTCAGACCATTGTTTATTCATTTTTTTTAACCATCCTATGTACTATTCCCAAACTTTTTGCCAATTTTACCAATTATTTCATTAGCCATTTGAAGATTCATAACTTGCATGAAGCAAATAAATAGGATTAATTTTATGTTTCAAAAATTCATAGGCTGATTTTTTTTCCATTAATTCAATAGGAGAATCAAAGCTGGACTTTATCTGTTCAGCCTGATTCACATCAGAGTCGAGTGTTATCAGTAATTGATAAGAACTTGATTTTGTATACCTATATTTAAAGATACTATATAGATATATTGAGTTAAATAAATGATTGATATCTACATAGCATAAAACAAAATTTGAAATTAACAGAAACCATCTTCAAGTTCGTCAATATCAACTTCCTGACCTTCTGTA
>CAZVCD010000081.1:0-10440 GCA_964625675.1 uncultured Victivallales bacterium
GGGAGACTTGCAGGTGCATTTATTATAACAAAAATAAAATGGATTTATGTTCTTACAGGAGGTTTGCTTCTAGCTTTTTGTTTATTAGCCGGAACAATTTATTTTTCAGATAAAATTAATTTGGATGGAAATATAACCTATAAATGGCATGAAGTTCCATTTATAGCATATTTAATTCCATTAGTTGGTTTTTGTATTGCTCCTATTTATCCTACTATATGTTCTTTAGTTTTAAGTTCTCAGCCAAAAAGAAAACAAAGTTCAATGGCCGGTCTAATTATCTTCTTTTCTGCCCTTGGAGGTACTTTGGGCTCATTTCTAATTGGAAGGTTATTTGGTATATTTGGTGGATTAACTGCGATTAAAGTTCCTCTTGTACCTATTATAATAATCTTTTTAATGTTAATACCATACTATTTTATAGTTAAGAAAAAGCAGCAAAAGAATAAGTCAATTTGAGTATTAAATTAAGTATTGAAAAATTAGTTTCAAAAAATCTTATTTTTATGATATGTGTCTTGTCCTAATATATATTGCTCCGGTTTGAAACCATCTTGCGTTTACAGAGTTAGGTATGCAAGCTGATAATCAACCGGAGCAATGGCTTATCTAAATTTAAAATTCATATATTCCTCAAGTGTTGGAATCTTTTTATCATCTCTGATTTTATTAACTAATTGTTTGTATTTAGGCTGTGCATTATCGGGGTCGTAAATTGCCATTAATATTCCTCCCAGCCTTTTACCACCAAGGTAAACTTGTTGTTTACTGATATTCTTAGCAAAAAGAGAATACTCACCTTCCCATTTTTTTATGATATCAAAATCTTTTTCATCTTTTAGCCTCAGCCTCCTATAATCAACTTCTTGACTAGTTGAGGCCATTTCTCCTAATATAAGAGTTTTAGCAGCCCACAAGTTCACATCCGCAGATGTTTCATCTTTAAAAGATTGATTCAATTCATTTGCTATTTCATCTAAGTAGTCATAATTGATCTCAGTGACAGGATATGGAACATTCTTATAAGCTGCGCCCATACCGTCCCAGAGCTTGTGCATGTTGGTTATGTTGGTTAGCTCGCCGTTTAAATCTTCGAATTTAATTTTGTCTCCATCAAGGTAAATACCATTGCCGCCCCATGTTCCAATATCGTCTATTGTAGGGTCTATTGAGTGCATAGGACAATGAATATCTCCTAGAAGATGTATCAGAGTTCTAAGAGCAACAGCTTGCTCAACCTTTGAAGTACCTGGTTTAACTAAAGATTTTATGGAGGATTCAGTAGCCTGTAATGAATTATATTTAGTAAGAACTCTCTCGACCAAAACTTTTTCTTTTGCAACTTCCAAATTATCTACTTCACTATCAACATCATAATACATGCTAGAAAAATGAATATTGCTAAATTTATCTTTATCCTTGCTGTCAAGGTTCCATTGTCCTCCTTTAATACCATCTAGCCAGGTTGCACTATTTACCATATTTTTAGGCTGTTTGAAATCTCTTCTTGGTGCTGGTGGATATTTTATTGTATAATTTAGACAGGCCTCAACTTTTTTTTCAGCTACTCTAGATAAATTTATTTGGGCTACCCTTGCTGTCAGGAAATGCCCCAGATCCCACCATGCAAAAAGACTGCATGAAGTTACTGTTACTACCATTATTATTAGAATTTTTAAAAACTTCATTTTCTGCTCCTTTAATAAAGTTAGAGACCTACTTAATAGTGTTTCTTCTACGTTTTAATCAAAGGATAATAAGATTTTCCGAAGCTTAAAAATTCGAAAAATACAACCTTGATCTGATTATAATTTGCCCACTTTCTGTTTTTTTACAAACTCCTTATTTAATTTAATCTATTCACATAGATCGTTTGTCACTTTTCTATTTATTCGTTAAAAATAGTTATAAATCCCTTGTAACATGCACCTTATCGCAATCACTTAATCGTTCATTGATTTAGTCATCCATGGAGGTTTTAATGAATAGTACACTGAAAATATTACGATATATGGAGGGGTGTAGTTGACAAAGAATTATCTCACCGGCATTAAGGTTTTATCGGCTAACAATAAGACAGGAGGGTATATTATAAATGGTGAATATTAACGATAAAAACCGTCCCCCGCACAGAAAAACAAGAATTTTGTACATACTTCTTTTGATATAACCAAAAAACTTTTAAAAAAAATCAAATTAATAATTAGCAATCAAAGCTGAATTGTGAGATTCTGCTTTGATTGAGAGGAACTTGTTTTCCTATTTATTATAATGCTTTCTTTTTCAGCACGATCTAAGTCAATAGCATGAGTGTGCTAGTATGATGCATGAATCACCTTGTAATGCCCTTGTATTTTGTCTGAACAGGCACCATGAGCTTATGACAGTTTTGTTGTGTATAATTTAAATATTTGAAACGACTATTGTTTGTCCTTAGAATCATTAACAGTAAATTCTTCCATTTTCACATTCTCGGAATTTGTACCTATATATACTTTAAACTGGCCTGGTTCTACTACTTTTTTCAACTTCTGAGTATATATTTCGAGTGCAGATGGTGTAATTTCAAATGAAACTTCCTTTGTTTCATTTGGATTTAAAATTATCTGCTTAAAACCTATTAATTTTTTTACCGGTTGGGTCACACTTGCAAAAAGATCTTGAATATATAGTTGAGCCGTTTCTTTACCTTTAAGTTTCCCTGTATTAGTAATACTAACAAACACAGAAAGTGTTTCATTAGGAGAAATAGTATTTTTGCTTAGTTTTATATCTGAATATTTAAAAGTAGTATAGCTCAAACCGTATCCAAATGGATATAGCGGTTTATTGGGAATATCAAGATATTCTGAAACAAAATTATTTTTATCTTTAGCTCCGTCCTTAGGTCTTCCCACTTCTCTGTAATTATAATAAACAGGAATTTGCCCCACAGAATAAGGAAATGAAACAGTCAGTTTGCCTGATGGGTTATAAACACCGAAAATTACATCAGCTATTGCATTCCCTGATTCTGTACCTAGAAACCATGTTTCAAGCACTGATGAAATATTATCTTTAGTCCAGTTAATGGTTAAAGGTCGTCCATTCATTAACACAGCAACAATTGGTTTCCCTATCTTTTTAAGTTCTTTTAAAAGTTGCAACTGCATACCTGGCAGATTAATATCACCTCTTGAGTGTGCCTCACCTGACATTCCTGCTGATTCTCCTATTGCTGCTATTATTACATCAGCTTTTTTTGCTGTTTCAACTGCTTCTTTGAACATATCAGTACTGCGGCTATTAATTTCACATCCCTTAGCAAATAGGATTTTTGTAGTTGGAGATACTGCTTGTTTTATACCCTGCAAAAGGGTTATTACATCTTTGCTCTCCCCTTTAGCACACCATGGGCCGAGAAGATCGGTCTGATTATCAGCAAGAGGTCCAATTACTGCAATAGTTTTAATATTTTTATCCAGAGGTAAGAGGTTATCTTTGTTTTCTAAAAGAACTATGGACTTTCTTGCAACGTCTCTTGCAACTGCACGATTTTCTTTGCTAAAGACAAGTGCTTTTTCTCTTTCTATATTGCAGTACAGATATGGATTGTCAAATAAACCCAACTCAAATTTAGCCTGTAAAACCTTCCTAACAGCATTGTCTATCTGTTCTATAGTAATATGCTTATTCTTAAACAGCTTTGGCAGTTCCTGGTTATAAATATTACTCGCCATATCCATATCAATACCGGCATCCAATGCAAGCTGACCAGCCTGATATCTGTTTCTTGCATAACCGTGAGGAATCATTTCAGCTACAGAGTTCCAATCAGAAACTATAAAACCGTTAAATCCCATTTTAGTTCTCAAAACATCTGTTAGAAGCTCTTTGTTTCCTGTCATAGGAATACCATTAACATCATTAAACGCTGACATAACGGTACCGACTCCGGCATCTATAGCTGATTGAAAAGGAGGTATATATATTTCCCATAGAGTTATTCTGGGTAAATCTACGTTATTATAATCTCTTCCACCTACAGCAGCCCCGTAACCAATAAAATGCTTAACACAAGCCAGAATTGTATTTTCATTGCTAAGATCATTGCCCTGAAAACCATCTACCTGTGCCTTTGCTGCAGCAGCACCAAGAAAAGGATCTTCCCCGGCACCTTCCACAATTCTCCCCCAACGAGGATCTCTGGCAATATCAACCATTGGCGCAAATGTCCACTGGACACCTGACGCGGCTGTCTCTATAGCAGCAATTTCGGATGCTTTTTTTATAGCATTCATATCCCAGCTCGACGCCATGGCAAGAGGTACAGGAAATATTGTTTTATACCCATGAACAACATCCAGTCCAAAAATTAATGGAATACCGAGTCTTGATTGTTTTACAGCTGCATCCTGCTGCTTTTTAATGTTTTCTACACCTGTAATGTTCAGTAAGGAACCTACTTTACCTTTTTTAATTTCAACGGCTAGGTCGATACTGTCACCTTTCGGACCTGTAAGTTCTTTGCCTGAATATTGAGTAAGTTGACCTATTTTCTCTTCAATGGTCATATTATTAAGTAATGATTCAATCTTTGAATAGTATCTATTTTTCCGGGAATTTGTATTCGCACCCAACATTGTTAGCGTTGCAGAAAAAAATAAAACTAACAGCAATACGTTTTTTTTAGACATTTGGACTCCTTTATTAATTTATTATAAATATACTTTATTTTTAATAATTTTTTACCATAATAATCTGTCTATAAAGATATCCCTCAAAGACATACAATTCTTTAGCAAAGTTCAAATACATCAAGGCTCAATTGTATATACATTGCCTCTTTTTTATAAAAGGGATTGTCTACATATATAATGCAAAATCAATAGATTAATATTAATTATATCTCATAGTTTCTTTTATCACAATAGAAGAAGAAAAGGTTAGGCATAGCTACAATTCATTTTCAAGAAGCAAGCAATATTGAAAACTCCAATTATGAGTTTTTGTTCTTCCATTTTCTATATTTTTTTAAATCCAATCCAACCATTGCAAGACATAAAGATAAAACAATCACATCATCAATTATTCCAATGACAGGTATTACATCCGGCAGAAAATCAAATGGGTTTATTATATATAAAAATGCTCCGATAATGGAGGCTATAATCCAGAATGGAACCTCCCTGTAACTACCAAAAAAATAATCTTTCAGCATCAAAAATAGGTCTTTGATATCAACTAGAATTTTTTTTATTAAAGATATCTGCGACTTTTTTTTAGATATATTATTGTTACTTGGGGAAGCATTTTTAAAACCCGGATTATTCACTTTTTCTGCTTCTTCAAGTATACTTTTTCTTGCTTCTTTTTCTGATACGATTCTCATTTTAAATCACATTCAAAATTGATTAAATTATTCGTTTAATTCGCGGTTAGTTTTGGTCTGTTTTTTATTGTTCGACTTCTTAATCAAATATACTTTGGTCGACACTAATATTATAATTGGCACAACAAAACCAAGCAATATAGATAAGGTTATATTGTCAAATCTAGATTTTAATGCAAAATCACTAATCAAGAGTTCATGCTTAGGCACAATGTATCTATGTGGATATACCGTGTAACACTTCCATGCCAATAGAAATGAGCCAAAACTTATCATTAGTGCTATTAAAGCAGTCTTATGTCCTTCAAACTTCATAATAATTCTCTCCTATAATTATTTATAATAGACTGTTTCTTAAAAAATGTCGTACAAGTTCCCCGAAATATAATAAATTTATTATAGAATGCTACATTTCAATGTATAGTGAGTGTCTTTTACATATACTTTTTTATTTGTCCAAGTTTTGGTAATAATATCCCCAAAGCAAAATAGTTTTCGAAAAAAAATAAAAAAAATAACAAGTAAAAGTTTCGCAAAGAACTCAAAAACAAAAATACCTCGGTATATCAACATTTCTTTGAAAAATTGGTGTTTTCTTGAATAAAAAATATTCTGAATATAAATCTTTAGGCGCTCAAATTGTCTCTAAAAAAAAAGAGACAGGCACCCTTTTTTCTGTTTGGGCTCCACATGCAACCAGTGTACGTGTTGTAGGTGACTTTAATCATTGGTACGGAGAATACCATTCTATGATTAAAAAAGATAAAACAGGAATTTGGTCGTTATTTATCCCAGATTTAGGACCAGGTACTGCTTACAAATATGAAATTATAACTCCCAACGGTAAAAGATTTCACAAGATAGATCCAGTTGCTTTCTCTACAGGTGTTTCGCCTGATTTTTCATGTCGGGTTGTCGATCTATCAGAATATGAATGGAGTGATAAACAATGGATAAAAGTAAAAAGAAAACAGGATAAATGGCAACAGCCTATATCTATATATGAACTTCATCCAGGTTCATGGCGTCGTTATAATAATGGTAATTATTACTCCTATATAGACATGGCAGACAGCTTGGTGGATTATGTGAAATGTTTAGGTTATACACATATAGAGTTAATGCCTATTATGGAACACCCTTTTGATGGTTCATGGGGATATCAGTGTACAGGTTATTTTGCGCCAAACAGCCGTTTCGGATCACCATCTGAATTTATGTGTTTCATTGACTGCTGCCACCAGGCAGGGATAGGAGTTATCCTGGATTGGGTCCCAAGTCATTTTTGTAGAGATGAACATGGCCTGGCATGGTATGATGGCTCACCCTGCTATGAATATAAAACATATAAACGTTCTGTAAAAAATAGATGGGGAAGTAACAACTTTATTCTAGAACAGCCTAAAATTCAAAGTTTTTTGATAAGCAGCGCTTTGTTCTGGTTGGATAAATATCATATTGACGGTATCAGAGTTGACTCAGTAGCTGATATTTTTAATGACCGTAATCGCGGAAAAGATGTTGGCGCAAAATTCTTACGAAAATTAAATAAGGTCATTGATGAACGTTTTCCCGGAACATTAACAATAGCTGAAGATTCAAGCGTACGACACCTGATTACATCCGACTGTAACAATGGTATTGGTTTTACGTATTGTTGGAACATGGGGTGGACGCATGACATTTTAAAATATATGAGGCATAAACCTGAAGAAAGGAAAAACTTTCATAGAGAATTAATGTTTACATTGGAATATGCCCATAATGAAAACTTTGTATTATCGTTATCACATGACGAAATGGCTTGCGGCAGAGGTTCTTTAATGGAGAAAATGCCCGGAACAGCAGCAGAGCGATTAGCAAACTTAAAGCTTCTGCTGGCATGGCAGACAGTACACCCCGGGAAGAAACTATTATTTATGGGGGGAGAACTTGCACTGGAAGAAAGTTGGCATTGTGATAGACAGCTCAATTGGGATAGATTAAGATACAAAAAAATTCAAAATCTTCATAGGCTTGTACAGCAATTGAATAAATTATACTCTACCCAACCTGCTTTATGGCAGATAGATAAAGGCCAACAGGGAACTGTTATTCAGTCAAGTGATCATGAAAACAGTACAGTAATCTTGCGACGACAAGGTTGGGACACATCTGATTCTATCATCATTGCTGCAAATTTCTCAAATAGAAAATTAAGTAATTATTGGGTAGGAATGCCATCTTTGGGAAGTTATCAAGTAATTTTTTCTACTAAGAACGAACAACTTGATAAAAAGAATGCCCCTTGTCAAGAAGTGCAAAGTGAAAGCTGTCACTGGCAGGGACAGCCATATAGAGTAAGCTTAAACCTCCCTGCCCTATCTTTGCTAATGATAAAAAAAGCTTAAACCTGAAATCTGCCAGACCTACATAGCTCAAAAAGCGAAGTGGAGAAATCTGAAATCTATTTTTTGAGGCTAAATAAAATTATCATCAATTATTTTAGATTATTTTTCAAAAATAGGTTTGTAAAAAATCAAGAGGTCTGTATATTCATTCTCGCGTTGATTAGGAAGCCATGAAAATGGCGGATAATAACGGAAGATTCTGAAATGAAAATTGATGAATCCCTAGCATGGGTAACCATGTGGGACAGAGCTAAAATTATACATGCAAATGTGTAATTAAATAGACTGTAAATCGAAGCTGCAAAGCAGAGATTGCTTGTCATGAGAAACTGTGACAGGTTCCAAAGCGACAAAGATGCGAAAGCAGAGAGGTCAGCTTTTAGGATGAGCTTGAAATGAATATTGTGCCTTAATACGGGAAACCGGAGAGAGGAAGAGGCGGGAAGGTTGAGAAATCAGCTAATAAGTCTCAGAATTATTAAGTGCTATGGCGCAAGTCAGAGCTACTGTATAATCCGATACAGGAAACTGTATCAAAGGCTATTAACGCAGGCCGTAAGGCATGCGAAAAGAGCTAAAAAAGACAATATTTCGTAAGATAGCGGGTTGCTATAAGAAATTATATCAGCATCAGAAACTTAGAACTTGAGATAATTTCAATGGCAATAAAGTTTCAACATTGAGTTCAATGAGGCAGAGTAATCTGTTAAGTGGGACAAAGGTGGTTCCCGACATTAGATATTTTGGTGTGCTGAAAAGCATAAACCTCAAAAGGGTAAAGAAATATCATTTGCTAATTAATGTATTAAGGATGTTGAGAGACATTGTGAGCAATCACAAAGACGGTTCTGAAACAGTTTCTGATAATCAATTGAAGAAACTAAGTGAAATAGAAATTAAAAGCTAACGCGGATAATGAAGTTTCACAGAATCAGGTCATGTATGAAGGCTGATTAGTGTAGGAAACTGTGCTAATCCCGGAACTGAAATACGGATCGCAAGTGAAGTAAAAAAGTTTCGAGACTGAATCCGACAAAACTGAAGCAATTCAGCAGAGACGGAAGCAGTTACCGAAAACAGCAGTGAGCAATCACCGCAGTTAACGGAGATCCAGGCCGTAAGGCAAGGATCACGGTATGAGTAATCATATCGTCCTGGGACAGAGACTAAGGGGTTAAACCTATGTCACAGAGCAGGAGCATCATGCGGATATGGTTTCCCAGTATAAGAAATTATACAGGGTGCCGGAATGTAAACCTAAGCGTAAGTTTAGGGATTGAAGTTTCGAGGCTGTTAACAAAGCTATGAACGAAAGTTCATAAACAAAACTAGCGGCTTTTCAGAATCGGCAAAACTGAACGAAAGTGAAGTTTGCCAAAGTTGGTTCGAATTGCTGAAACTTAAATGAAAAGGCGGTTCCTGAGACATGGACATGTCGGACTAGCAGTTTCTCAATGTCCTTTTTTTTTGTTGTTCTTATTACTGTTTAACTTGGGCGTTTAGTTAAACTGTAATTTTATTTTATAAACGCAGCTTTTTTGGAGAAAAAAAAGATGAATATTTTTGTAGGATCTCTGAGCTATGACGTTACAGAGAGAGATTTTAAAGAGTTATTTGAAGAGTTCGGCGAAGTTACATCAGCTAAAATCATAACTGACAGAGACACTGGCAGATCTAAAGGTTTTGGATTTGTTGAAATGTCAGACAAAGCAGAAGGACAGGAAGCTATCGATGCATTGAACGGCAAAGATGTTAGCGGCAGAACTATTGTTGTTAACGAAGCACGTCCACGTGAAGAAAGACCTAAACGCAACTTTGGTGGTGGCGGTGGCGGTAATAGAAGGTACTAGTAGTTTCTTCGATTTCCCCCTGATTATCAGGTGGGAATTTTACATATTAAGACCGTATTTTTATACGGTCTTTTTTTGTGCCCATTTGTTCTGCCTGTTTTTTTGCTTCTCCTGCACTTTAAACTCGGATTGTGCAAATGGTCGATATAGGTTAGACAGTAACATTCTTAATATTAAAAGAACTCTAGGTTCTTCTTATAATAGATTCAAGGTAAATATTTTTTTGTCTTTTTACTTCTGTTTAAAATCTTGATTATGTTTATTACGAAGAAGTTAAAAAACAAATCCCTGTACACTTTTAAAAAAATAAAATTACATATTAAACAAGTTCTATAGTCATTAACTTTAAAAAGCTTACTCTAAAAATATACAATTTACCAAATGCTAAAGTTGTTTTACTTACCAAAGCACAGAAAAACCTTTAAAGTTTTATTTTTTGATATACAAAGCTATATTAGTAAAATACAGTACATATACAAAAAGGGCTAAAAATGGAATTTGATTCAATTATTAGTACAATTAACAGCTTCGTATGGGGACCATATATGATGATTCTCCTGGTAGGAACAGGTGTGTATCTAACAGTACGTCTTGGATTCCTTCAGTTTCGATCATTGCCTTATGCTTTCAAACAAGTCTTTGCTGGAAAATCTAGTAAAAAAACTAAAGGTGATATTAGTCCTTTCCAGGCACTAATGACAGCCTTGGCAGCGACTATAGGTACTGGAAACATCGCTGGGGTAGGAACTGCGTTTGTGGTTGGTGGGCCCGGTACTATTTTCTGGATGTGGTTAACAGCTCTTTTTGGAATGGCTACAAAATATGCAGA
>CAZVCD010000082.1:0-1707 GCA_964625675.1 uncultured Victivallales bacterium
TTAAGGATTAGTCCGCTGATTTTGGCAGCGGGTAAATATTTAGAGCAGTTTTCCAGCTAGATACAGTATTATTACTTTAGCGCTGTCTGTTATTATTTTTATTGTATGCTGGTGATCTTGGAGGTCTGGTGTATACGAGCATTTCAGGTTCAGGCTGTATGCTTTTTATTTCAGCTTCCAATACTTTTTCAAGTTCAGGGATTATATATGCACCGTATTCACAGATAAAACTGATGGCTTTACCTTTTCTGCCTGCTCTGCCTGTGCGTCCTATTCTGTGCACATAGTCTTCAGGTCTATCAGGAAGATCGTAGTTTATTACATGTGATATATCGTCGACATGAATGCCTCGTGATGCAACATCTGTTGCGATAATTATTGGAATACTTCCGTCACGGAAACCGTCAAGCATACGAAGTCTTTTCTTCTGTGGCACATCTCCTGAGAGTACATCGCATTGATGATTATGCCGTTGTAAAAAAGTTTTTATTCTAGTGGTGAGATCACGTCTGTTTACAAAAATAAGAGCTTTTTTAACTTTATCGTTTTTCAGAATCCATAAAAGTAAATTCTTTTTGTCATCCTGTGAAACCGAATAGCATACTTGTTCTATTAAATCTGTAACTATTTGTTCAGGTTCAATTTCTATTGTAACCGGATTTACCTGCCAGCTTTTAACCAAACGCATTATATCATCTGATAGTGTGGCGCTGAAAAGCATTGTTTGTCTTTTGCCTGCCTGGGGCAGTTGGGATGTTATTTTGCGAACGTCCGGGATAAACCCCATATCAAGCATTCTGTCTGCTTCATCTATAACAAATATTTCTGTTTTCATAAGATTAAGAACACGTTTTCGCGAATAATCCAACAGTCTGCCCGGTGTACCTACAAGGATATCAATGTGTTTTTGCAGTGACATTTGCTGTTTTTGATAATCCATGCCACCGTAAACAACAGCGTTACTTAAACCGCAATATTTTCCGAGTTCTTCAGCATCTTTATGGATTTGAATAGCAAGTTCACGTGTTGGGGCAATAATTAAAACACGGCAGAATCCGGGGGATTTCATTTTTGGCGGATTATTAAGCAAATATGTAAATATGGCAATAAGAAATGCGGCAGTTTTTCCTGTTCCAGTCTGTGCCTTGCCCGAAATATCTTTGTCTTCTAAAAGGTGTGGGAGGCACATCTCTTGAATAGGTGTGCAGTATTTGAATTCTGCATCCTGTAGACCGCCTAAAATCTCTTTTTTAAGAGGAAAATCAGCAAAGCGTACTTTGCCTTCTTCAGGAGGTACATCAAAAAGTGTTGGAAGCTTTAGCGGAGCACTTTTTCTATGTGGTTTTGGTTTTGAATATACGGGCTTTTTAGTATTGGAATGTGGCTTTGGCGTTGAGTATTTCTTTTTTGGATACGGTGGCTTTTCTGTATATTTTTTACTTTTGGTGTTTTGTGGAGTATTTTTATTGCCAGCTTTTTTATATTTTGTTGTGTGGGTTTGTGGTGACGTTTTTATAGAATTATCTTTAAATAGATTCTTAATTTTTCTTTTTATAAATGTAATCAAATCAAATTTTACCTTCTCTTTTATGTTTTTGAACTATTATTATACCTAATATACTGTCGCATAATGGATTCTGAAAGCGTTGTTATTAGATAATACCGAAGGTATTTTTGTTTTTGGTTAATTAACGCAATTTTTATCCT
>CAZVCD010000082.1:1807-10369 GCA_964625675.1 uncultured Victivallales bacterium
TTAGATAATACCGAAGGTATTTTTGTTTTTGGTTAATTAACGCAATTTTTATCCTTATTTGGGTTAACCACATATTTTGTTTTGTAGAGACACATCGCATGTGTCTAAAAGAACGAAACCTGCGTGATAGACGTAAGTAAGAGATTGGTTTGAAACCATCTCTTACTTTTTTTCAATTTTTTCCAGAGCGATACCGCGTGAGCCTTTGAGATAAACTATATCTCCAGCTTTTAGCTCATCCTTAAAAAAGGAAGCCGCTTCTTCCGAATTCTGAAAGGTAGAGATTGGTTTGAAATCCATCTCTACTGCATGTTTTATTGTATCATGCATAATAGTTCCTACTCCGAAGACTTTAGAGCAGGGGAGTTTGTTAACTGCATATTCAATAATTTCTTTATGAATACCCGGTGCATTTTCTCCAAGTTCGAGCATGTCGCCAAGTATAACAAACAAGCGTTTATATATGGAGGGTAATGCATCTTTCGCTATTTCATGTAACCAGTCAATTCCGGCTTTTGTGCTGGTTGGGTTGGCGTTGTATGCATCATTTATCCAAGTAATGTCGTTTCTCTTATTTATTCTCATCCTCATGCCGGAAATTTTGCTGTTATGGAGGGCATGGGAAATATTCTTCGGAGCAATGCCGACAGCCGTCGCTACTGTTGCCGCTGCCGCTGCATTGCTGAGCTGATGAATGCCTGGAATGTTCCAAAGTACTTTTTCTTTTATATTGTCAGCTTTCCAGTGCAGTTCAAATTCACTTTTTTCTACAGCTGAATTTAGGTGTTTCCAGCAGATGTCTGCATCTTCAGATTTTCCGAATGTAATTATTTGGTAATTGTTGTTTTTGGGTAAAACACCCCTGTGTTCTTCAGGTATGATTGCAATACCTTTTTGAGGATTATTGTATGCCGTAAAAATGGACGTTTTTTCTTTTATTACACCGTTTATATCTTTAAAATGCTCAAGGTGTGCCGGGCCGATAGATGTAATAACTGCAATATCAGGATTAGCTATTTCAGTTAGTTGACGTATTTCTCCAGGATGATTTGATCCCAATTCTATAACTGCAAATCTATGTTTATCGGTCAGGTTTAATATATTTTGCGGAACGCCTACTAAATTATTCGTATTGGCTTTAGTAGTGTAGACACTCTCTTCTCCAAATTCAGAAGAGAGGATATTATGTAATATATCTTTTGTACTAGTTTTTCCATTACTTCCTGTTATTGCAATTAAAGTAAGTTCTTTTAAACGTTTTCTATGAAAGTTTGCTATGTCCTGATACGCCTTGAGGGTGTCCTGTACTTCTAAAATTGGAATGTGTGATGGTATTTTATTTCTTTCATACCTGCCTTCTTCTAAGCATAACGCTACAGCTCCTGAATCAACAGCTTCTTTAAGAAAGCTATGAGCATCAAAATTAACCCCAGACAATGCTAGAAACAGAGCACTTTTATTGTCGGCCCTGGTATCGGTTGAGATAGTAGAGAGGGGTTTGAATTCATTAAGAGAGAGGGGTTTGAATTCATTAAGAGAGAGGGGTTTGAAACCCCTCTCTACATTGGTATTGTACCCTGAATAATTATGCCATTTGCCGGAGGTTGCTGTTTCAATATCCTTATATGTGAATTTCATTGTGCTCTTTCCCCCCCCGTTGTGTTATAAATTTCGATCATCCAGAAATAATGGGTTATCATTTATATATTTTCGTATTTTGTTAAGGTCTTTGTTATTTCTTATTATATGATCATAAAAACCAGGTTGCCATACTGTAGAGAAGGGTTTGAAGCCCTTCTCATCTTTTGAAATATTCCTTAATTTATTGATTCGTTTGGAGGAGAATGTTTTTAATGCACGTACAAATTCAGACAAAATTTCTGTAGTAGAGACAGGTTGCAAACCTGTCTCTACGATGACATTACATATTTTGATTATCCCGTTAAAATGGTTTGGCATAATCATATATTTGTCCAATTGAATATTTTGATAATGATTTGGTAAATCAAACCAACAATCTTCTAATATTTTACCATATTGATTTAATATAATTTTATTGTCAATAATTTTTGAAAACAGGCTTTCTCTGTTTTTAGTACAAATTGTTACAAAATAATATCCATCAGAAGAATAATCAAAATCCTTCTTTCTTATTGATTCAACACGATATTTGTTCTTGTATAACGTCAATTTATAATCCTCTGTTAAAAAAATACAACGGGTTTGAAACCGCGTTATTGAGACGGGTTTGAAACCGCGTTATTGAGACGGGTTTGAAACCGCGTCTCTACATAATGTTTTATCCAGAATATTAACAGCTTCTATCAATTCATTTTCTTTTACATTGAGAGGAGGGTAGAAGCGTAATACATTTTCACCTGCCGTGATAATGAGAAGGCCGTTTTTCTGTGCGAGTTCAGATGCTTCTTTTGCTTTTCTGTCAAGAACGATTCCCAGCATTAAACCTTTGCCTCTGATTTGCTGAATCATTGGATGTTTTTTAGACAATTCAGTGAGAAGTTCAAGGGATCTTTTCTCCATTTTTAGTATATTTGCCATTATATCTTCGTTTTTAAACGTGTCAATTACAGCAATGGCTGCTGCGCAGGCGAGAGGAGTTCCACCAAACGTAGAAGCATGTGTGCCGGTAGTCAGAACATTGCCTAACGATTTTTTTGCTATAAAAGCACCAATCGGATATCC
Source organism: uncultured Victivallales bacterium (assembly GCA_964625675.1). Classification (GTDB taxonomy): domain Bacteria; phylum Verrucomicrobiota; class Lentisphaeria; order Victivallales; family GWF2-38-69. The sequence continues at coordinate 4,511 of CAZVCD010000082.1, forward strand.
GTTTCCTAATGCTTTTGCTATTGACATTACATCCGGTACTATATCATAATGCTGATACGCAAAGAATTTACCACTACGTCCTATTCCACTTTGAACTTCATCGAAGAGTAGCAGGATTTCATTTTCAGTGCAGAAATCACGTAGTACGCGCATATATTCATATTTGGCAGGAATAATTCCACCTTCGCCTTGAATAGGTTCGATTAGAATAGCAGCGGTTCTGCCATTGGACTCTTTAACTGCTTTTTTGATTGATTCCATGTCGTTAAAAGGTACATGTTTAAATCCTTTTACATCAGGTTCAAAACCTTTACGATATTTACTTCTGCCCGTAGCGGCAAGAGTTGCCAGTGTTCTGCCATGAAATGAATCTTTCATGGTTATTATTTCGTGTTTTCCTTTTGGATTTCCCCATTTTCTTGCAAACTTGATCATCCCTTCATTTGCCTCTGCTCCGCTGTTGGAAAAGAAAACATTCCCATCGAATGCAAGTTCTACTATCTTTTTTGCCAGTATAGGCTGCAGTTCGTTAATAAAAAGGTTGGATACATGAACAAGTTTGTCACATTGTTCTTTAATTGCATTGCTTACAGCAGGGTGGCAGTGACCTAGATTACAGACACTTATTCCACATGTAAAATCAAGATATTTATTATTGTTATTGTCCCATACATAAGAGCCTTTTCCCTTTATCAGCATTAAATTCGGGGCATAAGTTGGCATTATGTATTTCTGTTGAGCTTCTAATATATGTTGATATTGTATTTTGTTATTCATTGTTTTGTTCTTCCAATATATATATTGTATACACAAGACGAAATGTTTTTCGAAAAATAATAAAAATAGTAGAGGATAACCCCCCCCCTCAAACTAACCAAAAATAAAAATACCTTTGGTATAAGTAAATCTAACTATAGAAAATGTAGTTGATAAAAATATAAATTAAAGTTTTCAAATTAAACTTATTTTACTTTAATCAAAGAATATGATATTGTTGTGAATAAGCAAATTAAAAATCAAACTCCTAAATGCATTTAATATCAAGGAGATATGTAAATATGGCATTAATCAGCTGTGACTTTTTTTCAGAGGTTTTAGGTTTTTCTACAGCAATGACTGTTATCCTACCCCGACCTTCCAAGGGGCAGATTGGAGTTCAAGAGGGAGCTTTAGGTGGTAAACCTCCAGTCTTATATCTTCTTCATGGATATTCAGATAACCATACAGCATGGCTCAGATACTCTTCTATAGAGCGTTATGCTGCTAAGCTCGGTATTGCAGTAGTAATGCCTAATGTTCATTTAAGCTATTATACAGATATGAAAAGCGGTGGGAAATACTGGACTTTTATAAGCGAAGAGCTGCCCTCTGTCGTTGAATCATTTTTCCATATATCAACTAAGCGAACCCGTACATTTGTTGCAGGTCTATCTATGGGAGGATATGGTGCATTTAAACTGGCTTTTACATATCCTGACAGGTTTGCCGGGGCCGCAAGTTTCTCTGGGGGACTTGATATTTTATCAATGTACAGAAAGGCTACGAAGCAGCAGAAAAAATTATTAAAAAATACCTTTGGTGATATAGAAAAATTACCAGGGAGTTTTAATGATCTGTATAGTATGGCGCATAATCTTTATGAAGAAGGCGTTAAATCTCCGATGCTGTACCAATGCTGTGGTACGGATGACTTTCTTTATGAAGATAATTTAAGGTTTAGAGATTTTCTTAAACAACGTGATTTTAATTTATTTTATGAAGAAGCGCCAGGAACGCATGATTGGAATTTCTGGGACATGGCTATTCAAAGATACTTATTACTTCTTTCAGGAACATTATAAAATAAAAGACGAACTGTTTTATTCTGTATCTTATCATTTAATATTGTTGAATACCGCAGGTTGCATTTAGCCTAGCTTTTGTGTCGAATATTTTCCTCAAAGTATCTGGTTATTTATAGAAACATGATATCATATCTCCATGAATAATTTCATAAATTACTACCTAACAAATGATAGAAAATGCACTGCTATAAGAAATAATTAAAGGAAAAATCTGAAAAGAATAATTGATAAATAGGTAAACAAACTCTTATCAATCAAGACAGAATCTCATAATTCAGCCACCTTTGCAGATTATTAATTTGTTTTTTTTTAAAGTTTTTTGGTTATATCAAAATAAGTAAGTAAAAAAAACTTCTTGTTCAGTACAGGGGTACGGTTTATATCGTTAATACCCGCCCTTTATAATATACCTCCTGTCTTCTTATTAGCCGATAAAAACACCAAATGCCGGAAAGATAATTCTTTGTCAGCTACGACTCTTCACATATCGTAATATGTTCAGTGTACTGCTCATTTAAACCTCCATGGATGACTAAATTAATGAACGATTAAGTGATAATGGCAAGATGCATGGAGCAAAGGGGTTATCATGATTATTGGCATATGATTAGAGGATTGACAAACGATCTAAGTGAATAGATTAAATTAAATATGGAGTTTGAAAAAAACAGAAAAATAGCATATTTTAATCAAGTTAAAGTTATATTTAAGTATTTTGAAGTTTTGAAAAATATTATTATCCTTAATTTATTTAGTAACCAGCTACATGAGGAGACGTTATGGTTAAATTCAGAAAGCATACCTACCTAAACTTATTATCCAAAACAGTAATAAGCTTGTTGTTTATTACTGCCTTAAATCTTTCAATTACTGCTGCATCTGCACCACCGACAGAGTGGATTCAGGGAACTAACATCTATGAAGTATTTGTTAGAAGCTTTTCTCCTGAAAAAAATCTTAACGGAGTAACAAAACATCTTCAGGATCTAAAAAATATGGGAGTCGAAACAGTATGGCTTATGCCTATATTTGCTTCACCCAGTCCTCATGGATATGATGTAACTGACTATAAAGACATTAATCCTGACTATGGAACTATTGGTGACTTAAAAAAACTTGTAGAAAAGGCCCATTCACTTGGGATGAAAGTTATTCTGGATTTACCTATAAATCATTGCAGCAACCAAAACCCCCTGTTCAGCTCTCCAGACAAAAACATAAGAAAAGACAATTGGTTTATGTGGAAAGACAGTGATCAGGGATGGCCGGGGCCATGGGATGCTTCATGGGATTTCTGCGCCGGAGCAACATGGTTCGAGGATACTACCAACTTAAATAGAGGCTACTACTACGGTGCATTCCATTACAGCATGCCTGACCTCGATTTTTACGGTTCGGCTAAAAATGAAGTCGTAGATTATTTTACCAGTGTAATGAAATTCTGGATAGATGAATGCAGTGTTGACGGTTTCCGTTGTGATGCCGCAAGATATATTGTGGAAACAGGAAAAAACGTACCCGGAAATGAAAGACAAAGAGATCAAAAGCAGACACATGAAACCTGGCAACAATTAAAAAAGAACCTTGGAAAAATTAAGCCTGAAGCTATCCTGATAGCTGAATCACCTACCGAAAATTCAGATCAGCTACTTTCCTACTACGGAGATGCAAATGAATTTAATTCCGCATTTCATTTCGGACTTCAGGGAAAACTCATGGGAAGTGCAAATCATGGCTGGCGTGATCAATGGTTGTTTGCAGAATTATATTCTATACAGTCAAATCTGCCAAGTCATAAAAAATCAAATCCGCAGGACTGGACACAGGACACTGTATTCCTAAGTAACCATGATGAATTTGCCGGAGCCAGAGTTGCAACTCAATTAGGCAGCGATATAGATAAAATGAAAATGGCTGCATCTCTTTATTTACTCCTATCAGGTGCACCGGTTATATACTACGGTGAAGAAATAGGAATGACAAATGACTTTTCTAAACAGGGAGATGATCAAATTCGCGGAATGCTCGACTGGAGTGAGTATAAAAAGCAGCTGGCAGATGATAAATCATTACTGAATCACTACAGTAAACTATTAAATTTAAGGAACAATAACGAAGCCCTTAAAAAGGGAGCAACGTATTTTGTACATACAGGTTATCGCTATGATCCTTCTGAAAAAGGAGATTATACCTGGGACAGTAGCCAGAATGATAAGGCACCCGTAATGTCTATAATCAGAGAATACAATGGGAAAAAGATTCTTGTAGTTCACAACCTGGCCGGCAAATGGTATACCAACGAAGGATGGTGCTATCTCTCAGTAGATTTATCTAAAAGCTGCGGATTAAATATAAAACTGGGTACAGAACTCACACCAATTATGCTACAGAAACAGGATGACCCAAAAACATTCCCATCTGTTAGCGAAGAGAATATTAATAATTATCCTGTTGGCTGGTTTGCCCCCATGTCAACTAAAGTTTTTATTATTGGTGATGCGAAATAGAAACATAATTTATAACAATATTTCGCTTCTTTTGTATTTTACTAAATGATTTATTAAATCAAAACTAGCTATTTTATTTAATAAATCATTTAATATTGCTGAATACCGCAGGCGGCATTTAGACTGGCTTTTGCATTGGATACATTTACATCAGCCTGTTTAGAGGATAGTCTTGCATTAACTAAATCGTTTTGAGCCTGATTTAATTCAGCAATATCAGCTTTACCCGTATTATATTTTTTAAGCACCAGATTCCTTCTTTGAATGGCAATTTTGACTGCCTGATCAATAAGTTTTTTTCTGGTAGTATTAGCTGTTAAGTTTTCATGTTTTGTTTTTACATTTTGAACAACATCAATCCACTTTTTCAATAAAACTTCCTGTTGTATGCCGTAAAGAGCTTCCTTAGAGCGAATAGCCGCAATTCTAGATCCGCCTTTCAATAGATACCAGGAAAGTTGGGTTTGAAACCCGATTCTACTGCCTAAACCAACGCCTATTGTAGGTAAAAGCTTTCCCCATGCTGAATACAATTCATATCCGGCAGCTTTGAGAGCTTCTCTCTGTGCTTTAAGATCAGGACGTCTTGTTATGGCAGTATCTAAATAAAAGTTAACTCCTGGAACCAATTCTTTTTTATCTATATCGGTAGTATCTGAAAGAGATTGTTCTTCAATTTCTGCAGTACCGGGAAGTTTTGCTGTTGTCGTACCCATGGAAGCTGCCAGCTTGTAGCTATTAATTCTATAATCTCTTTCTGCTGTTAATGCGGCATTTTTTGCTTCAAGCGCCTGTATTTTAAAATTCAAAATATCTGCTTTTGAGGCTTTTCCTTTGTTATACTTTTGAATAGTTTCTTTGGCCATTTCAGACTGAAATTTTTCATTAGCCGCCTGTATATTTAAGTTTGCTGAATTCTTATAAAGTTGGTTATCCTGAACTATTATATCCTGAATTAATTTCCTACGGTTATCTTTTACATCCCATTTACTCTGTTCAGCTTTAGCTTTTGCAGATAGTATATTCATAACTGTTGAACCACCGTTGAATGCCTGGTAATTAGCGGAAACCCCAGGGGTATTAGTTGCTACAGCTACCACTGGAGATAACGCACCTAATGCTTTGTAGTATTCTGTCTGCGCGGCATCTGCTTCAAACTTTGCTCTTTTATAACCGGGATTTCCTGCAAGAGCAATATTAATAGCATCCTGTTTTGATAATGATTTTTCATGTGGAGATAAAGCTCTTTGCTCACTTGTACTTAATGTAGAATAATTGTCAGAATAAATTGAGTTTGGAACTTGTTTATGCGAAAGACAACCCTCAAAAAGAAATAAAAAAGAAATCCCAAGCATAATAAAAATAGATTTATAATAGTTCATGGTTGTCTCCTTGAATGTATAACAGTCTATTTGTAATTATACAGGGATTGGACTTTTTTGCTACTGAGTAGTTTAAGTGTACAGGGATTTGCTTTTTAACTTCTTCATAATCAACATAATCATGAT
>CAZVCD010000083.1:0-1458 GCA_964625675.1 uncultured Victivallales bacterium
TTAGGTGAATTATATCTTAGCCCTTATTCCGGTAGTGTTGCAAAAAGTATAATTTGTTTCTTCTTTTTATAAAAAGAGCGAAGTAATATTCTATGTGGAAATATTCTCCTTTAAAAACTATTCTAATATTAAGTCCTATGGTGTTTGCGTTTGCTTTAGCTATGGATATATATATGCCTGTGTTACCTCAAATGCAAAAATCATTAGAAACATCTCAGGCTATGGTACAGGTTACATTGTCATCATTTTTAATTATAACTGGTGTTGGGCAGTTATTTTTAGGGCCACTTTCTGACCAAATTGGTAGGTTTAAAGTGATGTTTATTTCAGCATCTCTCTTTTTAGTAGGGTCTACATTGTGTGCATTATCGACTAATATAGCCTTCTTAATTTTTGCTAGAATAGTACAAGCATTTGGATGTTGTGGTTTATTTGTAATGTCATTTGCAATAGTTAGAGATGTTTTTCATGGTAAAGAAAGCTCAATGATCTATAGTTTTATTAATGCTATACTTTCAATTTCTCCTATTATTGGTCCATTAATAGGTGTTAAATTAACTACTCACTTTGAGTGGCAATCAGCTTTTATATTACTTTCGATTTTAGCATTTATAACTCTTCTAATGGTTATTTTTTTAGTTAAAGAAAGTTTACCTGTGGAGAGGAGAAAAAGAGTATCACTAGATGTGTTTGCAAGATACCTTCTTGTTGGAAAAACTTTGCAGTTTTGGGCTTATTCATTAACAGCAGTATCAGGGATGGCATCATTTTTTATACTATTTTCAATGACGCCTTATATTATAAAATATTTAGGTTTCTCAATGTCTAAGATTTATTTGATGTTTGGTTTGGCGGGAGTAGCATTTTTGATAGGATCAATATTCTCAGGAGTTGTTGTTAATAGAATAGGTGTTTTTAGAACGGCAATATTTGGTTTGAGTTGTATCTTTATTTCTGGAGTAACATCATGCGCCATATATGCGTTTAATGGTTTAAGTATTTGGGGGTTTTTTGCACCATGTTTTCTAGCAACCTTTGGTTGTGCCTTTACCGCAGGTACTGGTGCCAGTGGTAGTTTAGAACCTTTTTATGAGGTCGCAGGAGTTGCTGCAGCTTTATTTGGTACAATGGAGTTTGCTCTAAGCGGTGTAATAGGAAGTATTGCTATGATATTCCCAACAACAACCTCTTTACCAATAGCTATTAGTATGATTATAATGTCCGTGATAGCATTTGTATTAGTGATGATTGTTGAAAGAAAAAAAGTGGTTGATTAATAGGCAAATATATAACTATGATTCGTTTTCCAATGGAACGTATAGAAGTTTTCGAGGAGTTTTTTTAACTTCAATATTCATTTCTGTTCTCAATTGTCTGAATATTTAGGTTCTCCCTCAATTACAGGAAATCAACAATTTAGTTCTTTTGCACTTTTTGCAACACTACCCTTATGCCTTA
>CAZVCD010000083.1:1558-10280 GCA_964625675.1 uncultured Victivallales bacterium
GGAAATCAACAATTTAGTTCTTTTGCACTTTTTGCAACACTACCCTTATGCCTTATGCCTTATGCCTTATGCCTTATGCCTTATGCCTTAGCTTAAACAGCCCGCTGGTCCATTCTTTTTCTGTATGAGTTTCTATTTCAGAAACATCTTCGGTTATAAAAAACTCTCTGATTTTATCATACTCTGTCCTTAGAATACCGGCTAGAATCAAATATCCTCCAGGTTTTATCCATGAAAGAAGACGTTTATTGTTTGCCGCAAGAACCGATGAAATAATATTTGCGGTGACTATATCAAACTGCAGTCCAGGATCATATTCTTTTATATCAGCCTGCTGTACATTAATTTTTTCAGAAGTAATATGATTTCTTTTCATATTTTCTTTTGTTGCAAGCATACATTCTTCGTCATAATCAAAGGCATAAATTGGAGAAAAGCCCAATTTAACAGCAGCAATAGATAATATCCCTGAACCGCATCCCGCGTCCAAAAAAGAAGCACCTTTTTCTCTCTTTGACATTTCTTCAATTAGTTTCAGGCAGGATTGTGTAGTTTCGTGGCTTCCTGTTCCAAAGCTCATTCCCGGATCAATTTCAATTACTGTATCGGTCGGCTTTGGAATATAATCAAGCCAGCTTGCCTTGATTACCAGTGTCGGACTGATATGTTGAATCTTAAAGTAGCGCTTCCAAACTTCCGTCCAGTCTTCTTTTTTTATATCTGATACTTGTGGTAAGGTGAAGTGTAACCCGAATGTTTTCCATTCCTTAACAGCATTCTCCATAACCAGTTTAATCTTATTTATTTCCTCATTTAAATCAGAATATATCGTATAAGTCGTAAAATCCTCTTCCACGTTCGTGCTTGCGTTTACAGAAAGTTCAAGTGCAGCGAAAAGCTCCATAGCCATATCTGTTTCTTCCTTGTTCCCTCTTATTTCACAATAAAATAATTTTTCATGCATATCTATTTTAATTCCTTTTTTACAATATAAATTTTGTTTTACTGTCCAGCCGTCTTCGTCCTGCTAACTATGCAGCGACAAGCAAATTACACTAGTATATGACTAAATAAAATATAAACTTTGTATAATTCTTATATTTCTCCCCAATTTGAAAGATAAAGTCAGCCTAAGTATATTACTGATAAGAAAATTCAACAGGTTAAATTTGTTTTTGTCTTATTGCATTCTAAAATAAAAAGCAATCAAGGCATTAGAGGTTAAAGTAATGATTCATATACGAGAATACAGAAAAGGAGATGAAGATAGAGTCTTTCAAATCCTATCACAATCTTTAAAACAATATGATTTAACTACTGATACATCGTCTACAGATTTAGATATTTTAGATATTAATACTTCATACATATTACAAGGAGGAACCTTTAAGGTTTTAGAGTTAGATAATGTTTGCATTGGTACGTATGGCCTTTTTAAAATATCACACAGTGTATGTGAACTACGAAAGATGTACCTTGTCCCAGGCTATAAAGGACAGGGTTACGGCAAGTTGATTATGGAAGATGCTATAAAAACTGCAATTGATCTTGGATTCAAAAAAATTATATTAGAAACTAATTCATGCCTTTTCGAAGCTGTGAGAATGTATAGAAGATATGGTTTTAAAGATTTTAATCCTGAGCATTTGTCCGATAGATGTGATATAGGGATGGAATTGAATATTTAACAGACAATACACCAATACAGGATAAACTGGAATTTTTCAGTGTCGAATAAATTGAGGTTATGTGCTATAATATTATTTGCATTAAACTAGTGCCGTGTGCACCCATATATTAACCAAAAGGAATAATTAAAATGGTTAAAAAAATAAATAAACCAACAATAATAAAGGCTGCCGGCAACAAACCAAAGCAAATAGAAGAATATATAGGAAGAGTCAATTCGGACACTAAAGAAGTTAGTGTCGCTAAAATGATCAGTCCTCAGGGATGGGTTGAGCCTGGACAAAAACCTGAATTTGATGAATACACTGTTGTATTAAAAGGCACATTAAAAATTAAATTTAAAGATCAAGAAATAGAAGTTAAAGCAGGTGAAGCAGTAATAATTGAGAAAAATGAGTGGGTTCAATACAGTTCACCACATAAAGGAGGAGCGGAATATATAGCAGTCTGTTTGCCGGCATTTTCTCCGGATATGGTAAAGAGAGACTCTGAATAACTTAATTAAAACTGTATATTGCCAATTTACTCAAAGAGGAAAAATTATGCGCGAAATTGATAAATCCAAGCCAGTACTAGTTACCGGAGGAAGTGGTTATGTAGCTTCCTGGATAATAAAAATGCTTTTAGAAGAAGGAATTAATGTTCATGCAACAGTACGGGCTCCTTCGGATTCAGCAAAAGTCAAACACCTTGAGGATATGGCGAGCAAATCGGCAGGTAAACTTAAACTGTTCAAGTCCGATCTTCTGGAACCCGGCAACTTCGATGAACCAACGCGTGACTGTGAACTTGTAATTCACACAGCATCTCCATTTTTTATAACAGGAATTAAAAATTCAGAGGAAGAATTAGTTCGTCCAGCTAAAGAAGGGACAAGAAATGTCCTTGAATCGGTCAATAAAACTTCTACTGTAAAACGTGTTGTACTTACCAGCAGTGTAGCAGCAATTTACGGTGATTGTGCAGATATAACATCATCTCCAAAAGGTATATTCACTGAAAAAGAATGGAATACTACGAGCAGTGCTGGACACCAGCCTTATCCTTACTCAAAGGTAATTGCAGAAAAAGAAGCCTGGGCCATGGTTAAAGAACAAAGCCGATGGGACCTGGTTACAATTAATCCTGGTTGGGTGCTTGGTCCTTCTGTATCAAAAAGAAGTGATTCAATGAGCATCAGTACGATGATTCAAATTGCCAACGGTACATTCAAGACCGGGGTTGCAGAATTGTGGAACAGTATTGTTGATGTACGCGATGTGGCAACAGCACATATCAAAGCTGGATACACACCAGAAGCAAGCGGAAGACACATCATCTCAAGCGGAGAAGCAACACTTATGGACCTGGCAAATATTTTACGGAAACATTTCGGTAATAATTATCCGTTTCCCAAAATTCAAGTTCCTAAATTCTTAATATGGCTAATAGCTCCATTTCGTGGTTACACCCGGCAATACGTGAACAAGAATATAGGAATCAAGATCAAATTTGATAATTCATACAGCAAAAATGATTTAGGCATATCGTATATTCCTATTGAACAGACTGTTAAAGATCAATTTGAACAGTTAATTGATGATGGCTTGCTTGGAAAAAGCCCTAACTAGAGCGTGTCTGAAAAAAATTTCAGACAAAAGTGAACAGTAAACAGTCATCAGTTTTTTATACTTCTTAACCAAAATCATTAATAAATGATGAAGATTATATTGATAACTGAGCCCGGATGTACTTTTCAGATGGTCTCTAACTAAAAAGTGAGGAATATCGCAGTAATTAAGGATGTTATACATTTACTCAAGACAAGATAAATCTTGCTTTTGTCTTTTTGTTTTGTTGTGACAGTTAGCCATATTGGTTATAAATATGTTAAAGAGCAAAAATCTATGCTATATGTCTAGCTGGATTATTTAAATAATAGCCTTGGGGGAGAAAATGAAGACACTAATAACAGCATTATCATTATTTACTGCAATCCTGGTTCAATTTACCAATCTACATGCAGCCTATAACTCGTTAGGAGCGAATGTTCGTAACGGTAACACAGAATTTGCTGTCTGGAATCCAGATAAAAAAAGCATTACAGTTTCGTATGAAACAACTGCCAAAAGCGGAGCTTTTACAACATCTCCCGTTCTTAAAGCTTATTCTCAAAGTCAGCTAAGCCAGCTCAACAGCAGTTACCCAGGCGTAAACCCTTATACAGATATCTACGGCATTCAGGTTTCAGGAAATTTAAATTTATGTGAATATTACTTTTCTGTAGATGAAGTTCAGGTACGTGACCCATATGCAAAAATGATGGCAGGTAAAAATGCAACATATCAGAATGTTCCTACGCCGCCTACCTCAAGTCCAAATGCACCAATGAGAAACTGTGTAGTAATTGATTCCAGCCAAATCACCTCTTTTGACTTTTCTTCCAGGCCTAAACTTAATAACGCTACAGAAGCAATTGTCTACGAAGCAAACATAGCAAATTATACATCCAACCCGAATTCAGGTATAGATGCAAAATATCGCGGAACTTTTACTGGAATGACTGAATCCGGATCAAATAATGGTCAATCCACAGGATTAAAGAATATAATTGAACTTGGCATAACACATATACAAATTATGCCCATGTTCAGTTTCAGCTATGCCGGTTACTCATATAACTGGGGATACAATCCTTTAAACTATAATGTCCCTCAACAGAAGTACTCTGCATATTCCGAAAATGAATATATACAACGAATCAATGAAGTTCAGACTATGACAAACACATTCCATAAGAAAGGAATCCGTGTAATAATGGACGTTGTATATAATCATATGTATCAGGGAAATTATGAACAAGCAACACCAAATTCATTCCCACCATATTTTAGTATCACACCTAAATATTATCTATTGAACAGCAATGGAACACCAAACGGTGAATTTACCGGGTGTGGCAATACTGTAGACACTTCAAACCCAATGGTTAGTAACATGGTCTGCGATTCTCTTGACTTATGGATGGGTATCTACAATGTTGATGGATTCCGATTTGATCTAATGGCAACTTATCCATATTCAGCTGTCAGCAGCTGGGTTAAATACCTAAATAGTAAATACGATAGCAACGGCAATAACAACTACCTTTATTATGGTGAACCTTGGCCCGGTGACTTCGATGGTAAGTTCGCATTTAGTAACTCTATTACTTATGGAACAACCCCATGCACTGAATACATCAACGACGGCAATCTTCAATACGGCGCCGGCTGTTTTAGTGGAAATTATAGAACTTATCTAAAGCAATATATGCTCAATAGCAAATACAACATTGGTGATATTAACACAGGATTTTTAGGATCACTCCGAGCTTCCCAATATTTAAAAACAGACTCAGTGCCGGGGGCATGGCAAACCTGGTCATACCCGTATGCAAATATGCCGGCAGAATCTGTAAACCTTGTCTCATGTCATGATGGATATACACTATGGGATTATATTGTGAATACGAAAGATAGCAGTTCTGCAAGTTCATCTAATCAGTATTTCAGGCAGGTTGATATGTTTGCTACCGGTATGCTCATGACATCTCAGGGAATTGCTTTCATACAGGAGGGTGATGAATTTTTAAGGTCTAAATACGCTAACTGCGAGGACTGGAGTACTGCCGATAATAGCTATAATGCGGCTTTATCTGTAAATCAAATAGACTGGTCATTGAAATCACAAACTGACAATAATCAGGTTTTTCAGTATTATAAAAAGCTTATATCACTTAGAAAAAACATCCCTGCTTTCAGTATTTCAACAGGAGCCGACATCTACAATAACATACAGACATTTTATAGCGGTAAAACAAGTTCTGATACAACACAGGCCGGAGTCTTTATCGGCATAATTAACTATAATGGAAATGAATATACTATTATATACAATTCAAACAGCGATTATAGCTACGATTTACCCTCTGGGAGTTGGAAAATATTAAGTAATATTACTGACGGCCTACCCAACTTAACAGGCTATCCAAAATCAGGAACTGTTTTCAATGCCGGGGATTCAGTAAAATGCTGTGGTACATCAGTCACTATACTTCAAAAGGTTGAACCTTCAGAAGGCACAATGTAGTGCCTGGGAGAAAACTTCGTACTCTTCTGAGGTAAAGACGCAATGCTTGCGTCTCAGATAGGTCGCATAGAAAGCTGAATAATTATAAATATTACAGGCAATAAATATCGCTGTATTTTTTATTTAGGTATTTAATGTATGGTTCGGGAGTTATTTTAGAACCGGTAATACGCTTAATAAGTTCCTGGGGTTCAAATTTCGCACCATGCTGATGGATGTTTTTTCTTAACCAGGCAAGCAGAGCTGAGAAATCACCTTTTCTAATTTGGTCAGATAAATTAGTTATATCTTTATTAATACATTCCCATAACTGTGCAGAGATAAGGTTACCTAGTGTATAAGTTGCAAAATAGCCTATTGCTCCCATTGACCAATGAATATCCTGAAGTACTCCTTCCGCATCATTTTCAGGTGTTACTCCAAGGTATTCTTGCATTTTAGTATTCCAGATTTCAGGGAGGTCTTTTACTTCAATACTTCCTTCCATCAGCCCAATTTCAATTTCCAGTCTCAGCATAATATGCATATTATAAGTTGCTTCATCTGCTTCAACACGAACTAAAGAAGGTTTAACTTTGTTGATACCTTTATAAAAATCAGAGAGTTTAACATCACCAAGCTGTTTTGAAAAAGTTTTTTGAAGCGCTGGATAAAAACATTCCCAGAAAGGCAATGAACGCCCAACTAGGTTTTCCCACATTCTGGACTGGGATTCATGGATTGCCAAAGAAGCACCGCTGCCGAGAGGTGTTCTAGCCAAATTGGGAGCAACCCCCTGCTCATACATAGCGTGTCCAGCTTCGTGCATCGATCCAAACAAACCAGTTGGCAAATACTCAGGCTCAATTCTTGTTGTTATTCTGACATCATTTCTGCCAAAATTTGTAGTAAATGGGTGTGTAGATTTATCCTGCCGTCCCCTGTTCCAATCATAGCCAAATTTAGTAATAACATCAGTACCGAAATTCCACTGTTTCTGTTCATCATACTTCAGCAATAGAAAAGAGTTGTCTATCTCTGTTTTCTCTGAAATTCTTTTGATCAGTTCTATCTGTTTCGGACGAAGTTTTTCAAAGGTTTCTTTTACATCAGCTGTTTTTAAACCAGGTTCAAAATCATCAAGAAGAGGATCATATATATGGTCATACGGCTTAAAAATCATTGCGTATTTTCTGCGCAGTTCCACAATTTCTTTTAGGCGTGATTCAAATAGAGAGAAATCTGACTTTTCTCTTGCTTCAGCCCAGGCCTGCTGCCCCAGGGAATTTGCTTTTGACATCTCTTCAACAAGTTCAGTCGGCACTTTCACACTTTTCTGATAATCCCTATCCAAAACTTTAATCAGCCGATTATCATCTGAATCAGATTCCAGCCCCTTAATCTCATTTTTTGACTCAGCAATAAGGTCCCCAACCTTGTCAGATGTAAATTTCTGGTGTGAAATTTTACTCAAAGTAGCCATCTGATTAGCTCTATCGCCAATACCGCCTTTGGGCATATACGTTTCCTGATCCCAACCAAGAACTGCAGCAGCACTGCTAATATCAGTTATTTCATTAATAATTGATTTCAGTTCTTTCAGCTTTTTTGTCATGATTTATGCCTTATTTAATCTAAATTATATCGTAGATTGAAGCGGCAGCCATGGTTGTAGGAGAAACAATATCGGTGACGCCAAGTTTTTCGGCTTTTTGAATATTTTCTTCATAATCTATTCTGGAAATTAACTTCGTTTTCGTATTTCCTTTTTCCTCCAGAACTTCTTTTACAGTCAAAATGGTAAGGATATTTTCAGAATCACTTTCAAAAGCACATATCACAGATTTAGCGTGATTAACCCTGGCATTTTTAAAAGTTTCTTTTTGGTATGTGACACCTGGTATAGTCATATAGTCTTCTTCAATCTCAGCTCTTTTTTCTATAGAATTTTCCAAAACAATGAACGGAACTTTGTTTTTCTTTAATTTTTTAATCAAAGCTTTGCCTAAATTTGTATAGCCACAAATTATTACATGATCATGGATATTGTTTATTCTTTTCATAATACTAAAAACTCCTTTTATTCTATTTTCAATCATAGGTCCAATCACAAAAGTAAAAGTTGTGGCAAAAGACCCTAATCCAACCAATATCATCGATATTGTAAAAAATTTAGCTTCCTGCGTAACCGGAGAAATATTTCCATATCCTACAGTACTGTAAGTAACCATAGTGAAATACATAGCATCACCAAGAGTTTTTAAATTATGGAACTGATCTCTTAAAAAATAGCTGCCTGCTATTCCATAAGCCAATGCAATAGCTATAGAAACCCATGCCAATATCTGCTGATAAGGAGTTGCGGCTTCATCCGATTTTTCGTTATAAAGTTTAAATGTTAACAGCAGCGCAACAAGCAGCGCACCCGAAAGAATACTTGCTCTGGGAACTGCTCCGGTATAATAGTTATTGAGACATAAAACTGCCAAAACTATCACGGAAAGAATCCAGGACTTCCGTTTTTGTTCGCATACACCTCTTCCAAGAATTACCAGACAAAAACCTAAAAATATGCCTAGCAGCATTCCCATCCCCTGAAAAGATGTAACGGCCAAAATAGAACTCACTTCACGAAAACCTGGAACTGCCAGCCGGAATATTGGTAAAACCGCGACAAGAATATGCAGCAATCCATTAAGTATAATTATGAGACCAATCAGAAGCGGCAGTCTACACCCAAGATGTTTAATCATATTTTTTGTCATACTATCCTCAATGTGAATTGACTTTCAATATTTATCCTCAGGTTTCCCAGCTCAAGTTTTAGAGTAGGAGAAAATAATAAAAAATTTAACAAGCCAAAGGCATGTACTTTTGGTATATTAACTAATTTTTGAGTTTAATACTATTTGTGTTTTCAATGGCTGATTATCAACTATAAGAC
>CAZVCD010000084.1:0-10276 GCA_964625675.1 uncultured Victivallales bacterium
AAATTTGTTCCTCTATGTTTAACAAATTTATCGATTTCATCAAAAGATCCTTTGTCAAGAAGCAATAGTACTCTTTCTCTGGCGGTCAGTTTCCCTTGTGCATGTTGTTTTTCAACGGCCTTTTCACCGCCTCCCTCATCCATCTTCTCTTTTTCTTTTTTCAGACCGCCGAGAATATTGGTAATGTAATCTCTAAATTTTGACTCTGACATTTTATATATCTCCTTTAGTGGTTATGCTGAACTAGTTCAGTTAGCACACTATTTGTAGTTTTTGGGTGTAAAAAAGCAACAAGCGTATTATGTGCACCTGGTTTCGGTTCATCAGACAAAGGCTTTAACTCAAGATCTTTAGCTTTTGAAATCATTTCTTTCAAATTTTCAACACAGTAAGCAACATGATGTAAACCTTCTCCCTTTTT
The DNA here is from genome assembly GCA_964625675.1 of uncultured Victivallales bacterium. Lineage (GTDB taxonomy): Bacteria > Verrucomicrobiota > Lentisphaeria > Victivallales > GWF2-38-69. The sequence goes on from CAZVCD010000084.1 coordinate 422, forward strand.
TTCTAGATACGCTGAAATTTCAGAATTTTCGCGTATTGGTTGAAGCAGTTCGATTTTAGTTTCACCAATTTGAATAAAACAAACCTTTATGCCGCGTTCTTCAACAACTTCTTCACCTAGAGGTTCAATACCAAGAAGTCCGGAATAGAGCTTCAGAGCATCTTCAATGGATTTTACCACTATACCAATATGATCGATTTTAGTCATTACACAAAACCTGCCTTTCTAGCAATAATTAATGTTTATTTTTATGTAAGTAAATTTAGCTATAATAATAATGTGTCTTATTCAATCATTAATAATAGAAAACTTACAATGAAGAGAACGAAGCACATTTATTTATATATTTTATGATATTTTGCCTAAAAATCAAGCACTAAGGCATAGATTAAAAATAATATGTGGTTTTGTTTCCATTTTTATATATACTCCAGAACAAAAAATATCATTCATTTTCTAATATACTGCCAAGAAATTCAACAATGTGGAGGTAATATTGAAATATTATTCACAAAACACTGGTTTTTTTTCATAAATACCCTATAAAGTTAATTAAATTAAACTATGGTTTTTGTAGTATTTTAAGATGTGCGTAAAACTACAAATTAAACGTTCCGGGATTGTTCAAAACAAACCCACAAATTTAACTTTTGAAGGAATATAGTAACATGCCAAAGCAAAAAGTTCATGAAATTGTCATCGAAGAAGAATGGTGTAAAGGTTGCGGTATATGCGTACATTTTTGCCCCAAAAAGGTGCTCAGTATGAATAAAGCCGGAAAGGTTTTTGTGGTCAACCTAGACGAATGTATAGGCTGTAAACTATGCGAGCAAAGGTGTCCTGATTTAGCAATTGAACTTAAATTTGATAACTAAGAATAGGATTGTATAATGAAAGGAAAAATAAGATTTGTACAGGGAAACGAGGCGTGTATTGAAGGTGCACTTTATGCGGGGCTTAATTTTTTTGCAGGCTATCCAATTACACCGTCTACAGAGATAGCAGAACATCTATCCGTCAGGCTACCTCAAATTGGTGGCAAATTTGTCCAGATGGAAGATGAAATAGCATCTATGGCTGCAATTGTTGGAGCCTCTCTCACAGGTTGCAAAACTATGACGGCTACAAGCGGTCCGGGTTTTTCATTAAAACAGGAAGCACTTGGATACGCTATAATGGCAGAAATACCCTGCGTAGTTGTTAATGTTCAACGCGGTGGTCCGTCTACCGGAAATCCTACTCATGTAAGTCAGGGAGATGTACAGCAGGCAAAATGGGGGACACACGGTGACCATTCAATAGTTGCGATGACTGCATCCACTATTCAGGATATTTTTGAAATGACAATTGAAGCATATAACATTTCAGAAACATACAGAACACCTGTTGTCATTCTACTGGATGAAATAATGGGTCATATGAGAGAAAAACTTGTCATTCCTGAGCAAGGAGTAATACCAACAATAGACAGATTACGAACAGCAGTAAAACCGGGCATAGATTACCATCCCTACTTTCCAAGAGAAGACGGACGGCTTCCAATGTCTGATTTCGGTGACAAGCATAGATATAATGTTACAGGGTTATTTCATGATATGTGGGGATTTCCCACCGGGAAACCTGAAGAAATTTATAAATTAATGAGACATCTTGTAGATAAAATAGATGGATATGCGAATAGAATCTGCAAATATAAGCAGTTTTATCTGGAAGATGCAGAAACTCTTCTTATTTCTTATGGTTCATCCGCAAGAACGGCACTGGAAGTAGTACACTACTCCCGCAAAAGAGGACGTAAAGTAGGTCTTCTAGAGCTTCAAACTATATGGCCTTTTCCAAAACAGATTGTTAGAGAAATCTGTGCAACTGCAAAAAGAGTAATTGTAGTTGAAATGAATATGGGACAAGTTCTTCAAGAAGTAAAAGCATCAGTTAATAATCCTAATAAAGTTTTTTTGTGCAACAGAGTGGACGGAGCGCTGATAACTGCTGAAGAAGTAAAACAAGTAATTAGAATTGTCAAAGGAAAGGGAATTTAATCATGCCTGTTAAAGATTATATTAGAAAAAGATTTTTCCCTCACATATGGTGTCCAGGATGTGGCCACGGGATAGTACTTCAAGGTTTGCTCAGTGCAATAGAAGAACTTGAAATACCAAAAAATGATGTTGCAATGGTATCCGGAATCGGGTGTTCATCCCGTATAGTTGGGTACTTGGACTTTCATACATTACATACACTCCATGGAAGAGCATTAGCGTTTGCTACTGGTGTAAAATTCAGCAAACCCGATTTAACAGTAATTGCACCTATGGGTGACGGAGATGCTACCGCTATTGGAGGAAACCACTTTATTCATGCTTGCCGTAGAAATATAGATATGACTGCAATCGTTATGAATAATAGAATATACGGTATGACAGGAGGCCAGTTTTCTCCTCTTTCCGGTGAAGGTATATATGCGACAACTGCACAATACGGAAATATCGACCATGCATTTGATATTGCAAAGCTGGCGGTAGGTTCAGGTGCGACCTATGTAGCCAGGAGTACTACATACCATGTTGCAGAGATGCGCAAGTATCTCAAAGAAGCCATTGCTCACAAAGGTTTTTCAGTAGTAGAAATACTAACACCATGTCCGACTTATTTTGGCAGAAAAAACAAGTTAAAAACAGCAATTGAAATGATGGAAAGCCTTAAGAACACTACTACACCAATCGGTTCAAAAGCAAAAGCAGAAAATCCAGAATTAGTTGAAAGAGGTGTTTTTGTTCATGAACAAAAAGGTGAATATTGCGAAGAATACGATAAGATAATAGAAAAAGCATCTGCGGCTGTGAAAGGAGCATAATCATGGAAAATAGTAAATTTATCTTTTCTGGTTCAGGAGGACAAGGTGTTATTACAGCAGCCATAGTTCTTGCTGAAGCCGCAGTGTTACATGAAAACCTACATGCTATACAGGCTCAGTCATATGGTCCGGAAGCCAGAGGCGGCGCTACACGAAGCGATGTAATTATATCTAAAACACCAATTAATTTCCCAAAAGTAGCTCATCCAAACGTTCTTGTATGTCTAACACAGGAATCATATAACAAGTTTTCACATTTGGTCATTCCGGGCGGAAGAATTATCTTAGATTCGCGTTTTGTCACCCCCTCAAGAGCTGCTGATGCAACGCAAACAAGTTACCCTATGTTTGAGGGTGTAATGGATAAGTTTGAAACCCCTATAGTGCATAATATTTGTATGCTTGGCGTAGTTATACAACTAACTAAAGTAGTAAAACCGGTATCACTTATGAAAGTGTTTGAAGAACGTATGCCTGCAAGGTTTGTAGACATGAATAAAAAAGCACTTCAACTTGGAATGGATTTAGCTTCGAGTTAATAAAAATATGACTATCTTTTAGTTTAATTGTTAAATACAATTAGACTAATTGTTGTAATAGTACTAAATAATTTTAATGGAGAATCTCTTTAGAACCGAGAGCGGGCGCGCCACTGTAAAGCCAGACCTCCATAAGAAAGCATTTCTCGCGTAATTATTATAGAAATACTAAAAAATTAGGAGAAATTGATATGTCTAAAAATATTAATGACTGGGATGCGGCGGCAACCAAACAGTTAAAAGGAAAGTCTCCATCCTCTCTTGAGTGGCAGACCCCCGAAAGCATCAAAGTTAAACCTTTATATACTGCAGAAGACCTAGAAAATATTGAACATGTAAATACTATGCCTGGTTTAGATCCGTTCGTTCGCGGGCCATATCCTACAATGTATGCAGCCAGACCTTGGACAATCCGCCAGTATGCTGGTTTTTCTACTGCAAAAGAATCAAATACTTTCTATAGAAAAAACTTAGCAGCTGGGCAAAAAGGGCTTTCCGTAGCCTTTGACCTCGCAACGCATAGAGGTTATGATTCAGACAATCCAAGAGTCGCTGGCGATGTTGGTAAAGCTGGTGTTGCAGTGGACAGTGTTGAAGACATGAAAGTTCTGTTTGACCAAATACCTCTTGATACCATGTCTGTCTCAATGACAATGAACGGTGCAGTGCTCCCGATTTTGGCAAACTATATAGTTGCTGCTGAAGAACAGGGTGTAAGTCAAGATAAATTAATGGGTACAATCCAGAATGATATCCTTAAAGAATATCTAACAAGAAATACATATATCTATCCTCCGCATCCATCAATGAGAATTATTTCCGATATTATAGGATACTGCTCAAAAAACATGCCTAAATATAATACTGTAAGTATAAGTGGATATCACATGATGGAAGCTGGTGCCAACTCTGTCCTTCAAACAGCCTTTACCATTGCAGATGGTATTGAATATGTTAAATCTGCTGTAGCTGCCGGTCTTGATGTAGATGCATTTGCTCCAAGGCTTTCTTTCTTCTTCGGTATCGGCATGAACTTTTTTATGAATATTGCTATGCTAAGAGCTGCCAGATATCTGTGGAACAAAGAGATGAGGGTGTTCAATCCTAAGAATGAAAAGTCATGTATGCTCCGCACACACTGTCAAACATCCGGTTGGAGTTTGACTGAGCAGGATCCGTACAACAATGTAATCAGAACAACAATAGAATGTATGGCTGCAGTATTGGGTGGCACACAGTCACTTCACACAAACGCACTTGATGAAGCAATTGGCCTTCCAACAGAGTTTTCTGCCAGAATAGCAAGAAACACACAGATTATTGTGCAGGAAGAATCTCAAATATGCCATGTTATTGACCCAATGGGTGGCAGCTACTATGTAGAAAGCCTGACTAACTCAATTATTCAGGAAGCTAGTAAAATTATAAGAGAAGTTGAAAAACTCGGTGGAATGGCTAAAGCTATTGACTCCGGCATGCCAAAGAAAATGATTGAAGAAGCGGCGGCTAGAACTCAGGCCAGAATAGAACTGGTTGAAGATGTAATAGTTGGTGTTAACAAATTCAAACTTGCAGAAGAAGCAGATGTTTCAATACTTGAAATTTCTGATGAAGTTCGTGTAGAACAGGTAGCCGGGTTAAAATCCCTTAAAGCAAAAAGAGATGATAATGCTGTAAAACAAGCCCTTGCCCATCTAACGGAAGTTGCAGAAAAAGGTGGAAACCTTCTGGAAGCCACTATACCAGCAGCAAGAGCAAGAGCAACAGTTGGAGAAATTAGTGACGCTATGGAAAAAGTATTTGGTAGGTATAAAGCAAAAACTGAGTTGATTTCAGGTGTATACTCTTCTGAGTACAAAGATGAAAATGGAGATTTCAATCAAACAAAAGAACGTACGGCCAAATTTGCTCAGAAAAATGGTAGAAGACCACGAATACTGATAGCCAAGATTGGACAGGATGGACATGATAGAGGAAGCAAAATTGTTGCAACCGCACTGGCTGACTTAGGTTTTGATGTAGATATCAGTCCAATGTTTGTAACACCTGAAGAAGCTGCTAAAATGGCTGTAGAAAATGACGTACACGCCATTGGTGCATCTTCTCTTGCAGCCGGACATAAATATATAGTTCCGACACTCGCGGCTGAGCTTAAGAAACTTGGTTGTCCAGAAATTCAGATATTCATTGGTGGTGTAATACCTCATCAGGACTATAAAGAACTGTTTGAAGGGGGAGCTGCCGGAGTATTCGGTCCCGGAACAAATATCATTAAATCTGCAAATGATATTCTGGATTCATTAGAAAAATAATAGTTGTTTGTTTAAAGTTTATCCTGTTCATTAACGGGATAAACTTTTTTTTAACCATTAAAACACAACCTGTTCGAGGATAAATATCATGTCATTAGTAACTGTTGAGCTTGTAGAAGGCGTTGGCACTATCACTTTAAATGATTTAAGGCATCTTAACGCATTAAGCGCCCATCTAGTGGAAGATATAATAAACGGTATAAAAGAGGTCAATACATCCGAAACCAGAGTTGTTATTATAAGAGCACCAAAAGGTGTAAAAGTATGGTCTGCAGGACATGATGTAAAAGAGCTGCCTACAAATGCTAAAGATCCTTTGACATATAATGACCCCCTTAGAAGAATTGTTAGATATATACAGGAATTTCCACATCCGGTTATTGCCATGATAGAAGGTAGTGTATGGGGTGGTGCTTGCGAACTAGTCATGAGCTGTGATATTTTAATAGCATCAGAAAATTCAACTTTTGCAATTACCCCTGCTAAACTAGGTGTCGCATATAATCTCTCAGGTGTACTGAATTTTATGAAAAACACCAGCCTTCCTGTTATGAAAGAAATACTTTTTACTGCAGCACCAATCTCTGCTCAGCGCGCGATGGCCATCGGCTTAATAAACCATGCTGTACCTACAAATAAGCTAGAAAACTTTACAGCTGATATGGTTAATATTATTAAAAACAATGCCCCTTTGGCTATATCTGTAATCAAAGAAGAAATGAAAGTACTTTCAGAAGCATCCCCACTTAATCCCGAGGCATTTGAAAAGATTCAATCAGGTAGACGCACTGTATATAACAGCAAAGACTATGCGGAAGGAATAAGATCTTTCTTCGAAAAACGCAAACCTGTTTTTACTGGTGAATAGTAAAGTTTCATTTACAAATTAAACCGATCTTTGATTTATTGAAGTTTTATCTGTATAAAATATGTAGGAAATAATATGTCTGTCTCAAAAAAATATACAGTTTTGACACCTGATGAAGCAGCAGAACTAATTCAAAATGGTTCAACTATAGGGTTTAGTGGTTTTACTGCAGCAGGTTCAGCAAAAGTAGTACCAAGAGCTCTTGCTAAAAAAGCGAAAACACTTCATTCTCAAAACAAAGAATTTAAAGTTCGTGTACTTGCGGGTGCATCAACCAGCAGTAGTTTAGATGGTGCACTGGCAGAAGCAGATGCTGTAAGTCTCAGACTCGGTTATCAGTCTACAAAAGCTATGCGGGATAAGATCAATAATGAATCTATAGATTTTATAGATATCCATCTATCACATATCCAGCAACAAGTCAAAAGCGGTGCGTTAGGAAAAGTAGACTTTGCTGTAATCGAAGCTACGGATATAACAGATGACGGCAAAGTATATTTCAGCACTTCAATTGGTGCTTCTCCTACCTACCTTGAATGTGCAGACAAAATCATTATCGAACTTAATAAATTTCATTCACCTCGCTTAAGGGAAATGGCTGATATCATTACTGTACCTAGCCCTCCATACCGCAAATCTCTTCAAATACATAACCCGCTAGATAAAATTGGAAAACCATACACTCCTATAAACCCTAAAAAAGTGGTTGGAATTGTATATAATGATGAACCGGATGAAACTTCTAAATTTGCAGAGCCAAATGAAACTTGTGCTAAAATAAGTCTAAATGTAGTGAATTTTCTATTAAACGAGCTAAAAGCAGGCCATATACCAAAAGAGTTCCTACCAATACAAAGCGGTGTAGGCAACATTGGTAACGCAGTCATGAAAGGTATAGCAGAACATCCGGATATACCACCCTTTTATATGTATACTGAAGTATTCCAGGATTCACTTGTAGAGCAATTGGAAAAGGACAATTTACTTGGCGCCAGCACTTCAGCCCTGACAATATCATCCGATAATTTAAAAAAAATCTATTCTAACATGGACTTTTTTGCTCCCCGTTTAGTACTGCGACCACAGGAAATATCCAACAATCCTATTATTGCGCGTCGACTTGGCCTGATAGCTATAAATACAGCCCTTGAAGCAGATATTTACGGTAATATAAACTCTACACATGTCTGCGGAACAAAAGTAATGAATGGTATTGGTGGAAGTGGTGACTTTGAAAGAAACGCATATATATCAATATTCGTTTGTCCATCAATAGCAAAAAACGGTAAAATTTCAACTATTGTTCCTATGTGTACTCACATAGATAGCAGTGAACATTCTGTGCAAATTTTAATCACAGAACAGGGAACTGCTGACCTGAGAGGCCTTCCACCACATCAAAGAGCCAGCTTAATTATTAAAAATTGTGTACATCCGGCATATCGCGATTACATGTATAACTATCTGGCATCCTCTCCTAAAGGACACATTCGACATAACTTAGCAACATGTTTCGAATTACATAGAAATCTTATGAAACATGGCGCAATGCTGCCTGATATAAAAAAAATTCTACAGTAAACATATAAAAACAATATTTAACGTTAATTATTTATTATAAAGAGAATTATAAAATGAGAAAACCATTGGAGAATATTCTTGTAGTAGACTTTTCACAGGCACTGGCTGGACCTTACTGTACGTTGTTAATGGCAGATAACGGCGCAAGAATCATTAAAATAGAAAGGCCTGGTTCCGGTGATATGCTTAGAGATGCAGAACCAATGAATTCTAAAAAAGAATCACTCTTTTTTGCATCAGGAAATAGAGGCAAAGAAAGTATTGCCCTGGATTTAACTCTTGATGACAATAAAGATTTTATCTGGAAGATAATAGAAAAAGCCGACATCCTTGTAGAAAACTTCCGTCCGGGTGTTATGAAAAAATTAGGTTTTTCCTATGAAGAAGTAAAAAAAATAAATCCCGCTATTATCTATACATCAATATCTGGTTTTGGACAAACTGGTCCTATGAGCCATGAACCGGGATTTGATTTAGTTGGTCAGGGATATTCAGGAATAATGAGTGTTAATGGAGAAGCCTCACAGGACTCAGAAAGAATAGGAATAGTTATAGGAGATATTTCTGCCGGCATGTGGGGATATATGGCTACAATGACTGCTCTTTATGCAAAGGAGAAAACAGGAAATGGTGCCCATGTAGATATTTCTATGCTAGACAGTCTGTTTGCCATCCTTCCTCCTCAGGTTGCTAACTATATGAATGAAGGAATTATTTCAACTCCATCAGGAAACTGCGACCCTGTGGGTGCCCCTTTCGGTGTTGTTCCAGTAAAAGACGGACAAATTATTGTTGCAATATTGGGAAATAAATTATGGGGTGAATACTGCAAGGTAATTGGCAAACCTGACCTAGAAGAAGATAAATGCTTTTATTCAAATGAACTTAGAGTAAAAAACAGAACTGAACTTAGAAAAATTACCCGTCCGATTATGAAAACTAAAACTGTTGACGAATGGATAAAGCTACTAAAGAGCGCCGGTATACCATGCGGTATTGTTAACAATATTAAAGATGCATGTAACATGAAACAGATAAAATCCAGAAATATGCTGTGCCGTGCGGGTAAGTATACTTTAGCCGGAAATCCAATGAAAATTTCTGGATATGAAGATCCTTATGAGAAAGGCAGTATTCCTGATCTTGGGGAACATACAGAAAAAATATTAAAAGAATTTACATAACAAAAGTTATTAATTCCTATAGTCTCTATCTTAATCTACTAGGAATTATAGTTATAAAATTAGTATAACTGGCGTAAACCGGAAAGTTAAAATATGAAGTATACTAAAGCCGAAGACTACATCGAAGGATTAATAAATAAGGACAGACTTGCTCTATCCAGAGCAATTACTTTAATCGAAAGTACTCTGCCTAAACATCAGAAACTGGCTCAGGAAATTATATCTAAAGTAATGCCCTATACGGGCAACTCCATACGCATCGGTATTACCGGAGTCCCAGGTGTAGGTAAAAGTACTTTTATTGAAGCAGTCGGTATGTATCTGGCTGAAAACAATCACAAAGTAGCAGTATTGGCTATAGACCCCAGCAGCACTATAAGCGGTGGCAGTATTCTTGCAGATAAAACTCGCATGGAATTCCTTTCATATCACAAAAATGCATTTATCCGCCCTTCCCCATCCGGCAAAGATCGGAAGAGCGTCGTGAGGGAAAGAGTGTGCCTTGTTGTGTAGATAT
>CAZVCD010000085.1:0-10229 GCA_964625675.1 uncultured Victivallales bacterium
TATTTTATAAGTAATGCAGACAAGATAAACCTTGTTTTTGTTTTTTTGTTTTATTGTGTGAGTTAACATTGCTAGCTATGAACATATTAAAACATCTAATTCCTATACAGATAAATAACAATAACATAATGACCGGGGTATTATGACTGGAAAACATCGTATTTTAAAGCAAAAGATTTCTTCAATAATCAAACGCCTCAAACAATCAACTGTAACTTCATCAGATAATAAAATAAAAAACAATGAAGTTGACGCTCTATTAATATTGATTGGAGCAATACTCCAAACAGATGGCAATATTAGCGAAATACAGCTTAAATCTATCCTCTCTGCTATAAAAAATGAAATCCCTGCAATAGATATAAATACTATAATAAAACTGCTTAGCCAAAAATTTACTCTACCAAAAATCACCAAAGCTGCGTCAGATCTATCCCATCTGAATCTGGGCCTTAAAGAGTTATTATTGCAATCTCTTATCGAAATTGCCTGCGTAAACAGCAGCTACACAAAAAAGGAACAGAATATTGTAGACATCATTCGCATTGAGTTTTCTATATCTGAACCACATGCCTACGAATTATGGAAAAAAGCCGAAAAAAAAATTCACCGAAACAGCAATATGATTGGTTCCGGCACCGCACTTGCCATTGTATTAGTTATTATTATAGTTTTTATACTTGCCGCTTCGTTTTTTCTATCAATCATTTTCGGTCTAATACTGGCATACTTTTTTCTACCTATACAAAATTGGTTCAAGAACACACTCTTCCCCAGTAAGCTTGGTGTAGGAATATCCCGTATAGTATCAATTATTCTACTGCCAATAACCTACCCTTTAAAAAAATTAAGCTGTTTATTGCCAAAAACCAAGAAATTGAATAACGAACCAAAACTAAAAGAAAAAGAGATAAAAGAACTTAATAGAATTAAGCTTTCCTGCAGGTATACAGTCTTGCTGGTGATATCTGTGCTGCTTATCTTTGTTGTTGCAGCAGCTTTATTCTCCACTACTTATTTCGCATACGCAACCAAATCAATATCAAACTGGGCTCAGACAACTTCAAAAAGCTACATAACACATGTACAAACACAAAAAAATATAAACGATAAGATACAACATGATAAAGATATAGAACAAAATAAAATAGCAGGCACAAATATAATACCTAAAAAGGATCTTCCTGCAGAGGAGCCTCAGGATTTCTTTCAGGCTCTACTTTTCAAACTCGAATCAATAAAGCCTAAGCTTGAAAAAAATCCATTTTTTCAGACAATAAAAACAAATGTGGCAAAATATTTAAAAGACCCGGAGAACTTAAAAAAACTTCTCCTATTGATTCTAAGTAAAACAGGAGGTGTTTTCTCATATACTGCAGGAGCTATCGGCATGGTTTGCATGCTCTTGATGAATCTGGTTCTTACGTTCTTTTTCTTCGCCTTTTTCCTTAATCATATGGCAAAATTTAACGAAACAATGGATGAAAAAGCAACAGCAGGACAACATATTGTTAATGGAATGCTCAGCAGCGGCTGGCTTCCAAATACAACTAGAGACACCAAATACGGCGCAATTGTTATATTAAACAATATTTTTGCCAGACTTCGCTCCTGGATCAGAGGATACCTCACTATAGTAATTATAGAAACAGTTTTTTACGTCACAACTTTTCTCTTAGTAGGAGTCCCATACGGCTTAATCCTTGGAATACTTGCGGGCTTAACAATATTTCTCCCTTATATCGGAACTATAATTAGTGTATCACTAACAGTTACTATCTGTCTTGCTATTGGGACTGGAGGAATGCTTCAAGTAGTAATAGTTCTTATGCTCTATACACTGATGGGCGGTATTATAGAACAGCTTTTCATATACCCTGCCGTTGTTGGAAGGTCGTTGGGGCTAAATGAATTTGAAACAATTGTTCTTGTACTGCTTGGGGGCATTCTTGCAGGAATACCGGGCATGATTTTTGCCGTTCCTGTAGCATCGATACTTAAATATCTAATTCCTCAAGTTTATAAAATAGTGCAGAACAAGAAAACTAAAAGCTCTTATCTGCAGCCTGAAATTGAATAGTATTTCGAAGCATGCTTATGCCTAATAAAAAAAATAGTTTCAGCGAGATAATTCAGATTTTTTTAGGCGCACTTATCTGGTCTATTGCTGTTTATTTAGTTATTCGCCACTCAGGAGCTCTCCCTGGCAACGATGTTTATTTCCATATTCAACTAGCTGAAATCATGAAAAGCCATGGAATTATTCTTGAAAACTTTCCGTGGACAACACATTCAGTTTGGAATAACGGTTTCTTTGACAAAGACTGGTTATTCCATGTGTTCCTAATACCTTTCCTGACTCTAGGAAAAATAGCAGGTGCAAAAGTTGCCCTGTTAACAATTGTTTTTCTGGTAGGATTAGCCTGGGGTATACTGTTTAAAACATTGAAATGTAAAAACATATTTTTAGCATTACTTCTTACGCTATTTTGTAGTGGATACGCCTTCTCGGGGAGATTAATTTTATTAAGAGCACATCTTTTTTCTATTTTTTTCATTGCGGTCTGCTTAACATGCATTATAAAAAGATGGCATTTAGCCCTCACTGCTACAACCGTTATATACAGTTTATCCTATACAGGCAGTTGGCAGATAATACCCATTGCCCTACTATTTGACATAGTAAAACTTTTACAAAAAAAACAAGATGACAAAAATCTTAGTTACTGTTCATTATGGGCTATACTGGGTATATTTATCGGACTTCTGATAAATCCTTATTATCCCGCAAATATTACAGGAGGAATACTTCAGAATATCACTGTATTAAAATCTGCCTGGTTAGGCACATCCGGAACAAGCATAGTGCTTGGTGAAGAACTTTACGCAGTTTCAATAAGAAAACTATTTTCAGTATACATACCAGTCATTATTATTCTGTTTGCGACTCTCTATTATTGCATTAATTATAAAAAAAATCTAAAAAATAATTATACTGTTATTGTCCCTTTGGGGCTCTTGAGTTTCATTTACTTCATACTTACACTGCTTACCGTAAAATTTACTGATTACTTTGTACCAGTCACAATAGCATTTGCAGTATCAGCCTGGAATATAAAATTACCGTTTACAGGAGCAAAATCTCTATTCCTTTATACAATCGTGCTTCTGCTTGTTTTATTCGGCTATTTTTCTATTACACAACTACGCAAGGATACTTACCAAACTCATACACGTTATTCCGGTGCCGCTGAATGGTTAAATAAAAACATAGACCGGCAAATATTGAACACGAACAATAAAGAATCAACATGTCTAAACTATTTTTCTAAAACTTACGCTCCGGAATTAAATATTTTTACAGGCGATTGGAGTGACACCCCCGGTCTTTTTTACGGTGCTCCCAAGTTTAGATACCTAGTATTTCTAGATCCTAATTTTATGTACGCTTACTCTCCTGAAAAATATAATTTATGGAAAAAAATAGCTAACGGCAAGACTTTCTCACCGGCTATACGCATACATAATGACTTTAATTCAAATATTGTATTTGTGACAAAACACAAAAAACGCCTGTTTTATGCACTTCAACGTAGCCCACATGCCAAGCTTATGTACACTGGACCGGATGGCGAAAGTATATTCATCATTGATATACCTTCCCAAAGACAAAAGGAATTATAAAAAAATGTTATTTTTGGCTGCTGTAGGAAAAAACAAGAAACTACTTCTGACTTGCTCTTTTTTATTTTTTATTCTAACTAGATTAATTATCTATTTTGCTTACAATTACACATGGAGCGATATTGCCTTTTATAACTGGGCGGCCAATGCCGGCATTTTAAAAGGAGCAATAGCATATAAAGATTTTTCATTCCCATATCCGCCTTTTTCACTACCTATTATCTACTTGCCTCATCTATTTGATTTACCATCTATATTAAGTTTTAGAGCTGTATTCCGTCTAGAAATGATGTTTTTCGATTTCCTTTGTGTTGTTTTCATTTACTTATTTCTTCGCAACCGGTTAAAGTCCAATGAAAGCAATATCTATTTAGCTATAATATTATATTCTCTGCTGGGGTTACTAATTGGCAATTTACTATATGACCGTCTGGATATAGTTATTGCCGCTATTTTTATGGGTATCATATATTTCTATACCGGTAAGACAACAAACAGACCAGTTGTTTACGGCCTGTGCATTTGTGGAATATTGTTTAAAATAATGCCAATATTTTTTATACCTATAATATTTGTAGCTGACCTCCAGAAAATGATAAAAGATAAAAAGCTTTTACCTCGTGTATTTCTATATCCGCTGATTTCGTTGTTTTTCTGTGGAGCATATCTGTACCTGTATAATCTATCTGTGGACGGAAAGCTCTTTGTATATTTGTTTGAACATAGCCAGCGTGGTATTCAAATAGAATCCATATGGGCTTCACCAATATTATTGTTAGAATCATTTACACATTTTAAAGGGTTTCAGATATTGTATAACTATGGGGCACTACACATTACAGATAAGGTTATACCATCATTATATTTGTGCTTTTCAAAATATACCGGTTTTGGAATATTGATATTATTTTATTTCTATTATGCTTATTTAATGATAGGCAAAAAGTTATTTACGAAAGAGAAAGTTGAAACATTTTTTCTTGCAATTTTTGTTGTATTACTGATCATCATTTCATTCCAACGGGTTTTGTCTCCTCAATTTCTGATCTGGTGTCTACCTGGTTTTTGCATAATATCCGCTGAGCACAGAAAACACTTTTTTATTCTTGTTATTATATTATATTTTTTAACCTTCTTAGCATATGATATCGGTTTTATAAAGCTACTTAATATGAACAGATTGTTTATAATTATAACCTTTATCAGAAATCTATTTCTGGTATTCATTACAATCTTTGTTATTTACAAATATTTTTTTATATCAATATTTAAAGGCGAACAAACAATCAATATTGAAGGGAATGAATAAAATGATCTTAGACTACTTGTACAACATCAAGAGTTATGAAAAACTGCATCCGGAATTCGAACGGGTATTTAACTTTCTTCAAAATAACGATTTGTTAAATATGCCTGTAGGTAAACACGAAATTAATGGTGACAATCTTTTTGTTATACTGGATAAAAGCCACGGTCGAAAAAAAGAGGAGGCAATGCTTGAAGTACATAGAAAATATATTGATATTCAGCTCATTCTCGATGGAACAGATGAAATGGGATGGGAATCAATACAAAAATGTGTAAACCCTGCGGATGAATATAATACCGAAAATGATATTCAATTTTTTAAAGACAGCCCATCAAACTGGTTAACTGTAAAAAAAGGTATGTTTGCCATTTTCTTTCCGGATGATGCACATCTTCCTTTAATAGGAAACTCTATGATTCATAAAGCAGTTGCCAAAGTAGCAGTACGTTAAAAAAACATCTTTATTTATTGTAGCATTTTATCCAAAGACATTTTACTAATAGTTCCATCTTTGTTTAAAAAACGAGCAAAAATATTAAACTGTTTTTTATTAAAGACTTCAGGATTTGGAGCAAAATATTTTATTGTAGCATTCCAAATGTCATGATTGATCTTTTTCATTTTGGATGTCATAGCCAAACTATTCTTATATTTTTCAGCAATGAGTTCCCAGGATTTTTCAGGATTTTTATTTATATAATCCACACCCTGTTTAACGCTTTTTAGAAAATTTACTGTTTTCTTATCTTCTGCATGAGTTTTTCTTACAGCAAACAGGAGTTCACTGTACATTGGAACTCCATTATCTTCCGGATAGAACAATCTGGTCTCAACACCCTGTTGCTTCATTTGAATAGGTTCAACATTGCGCATCATACCATATGTAGCATTGACTCTTTTAGAGAGAAGTGCCTGTGAAAGATTCATCTGCAAATTTACAAGATTTACTTCTGATAGTTTAACACCATTATGTTCAAGCATTGCACCAAGAATGGCATGCCCGGTACCATCACTTGCGTATCCAATGGTTTTGTTTTTTAAATCGGACAATTTGTTTATATCACTACCTTTAAGAACAGAAACACAACAGAGAATTTTATTTATTAATGTTCCTGCACAATCAAGAGGCATTCCACCGGCTAACTGTGCTATCAACTGAGGTTCATAAACTAACGCCACATCAGCCTTTTGAGCACACACCAACTGAGATGGTGCAGACGTTTCTGTAGGTGTAATAAAAGAGACATTTAAACCATTTTCTTTGAAATACCCCATAGCCTGCGCTACAAGCAAGGGGCCATGATCAGGGTTAATATACCAATCAAGTGCAACAATAACTTTACTGCTCCCATCTTTGTCCTCTGTTTTCCGGCTACATGAAACACAACAGATTCCGATAACAGCTAATATAATTAAGATACCTTTTATTTTTTTCATAGATTCTCCCTCTTTTCAGTTACAAGTTATCATAGTTCATTTGCCCATGGAATAAGAAGTTTCAAAAGCATATCAACGATAAAATACAGCACTAGTGAAAACACTACGAGAACAATCAAAGCCGCAAAAACCAAATTAATATCAACCCTTGCATTTGCATTTAACATTAAATATCCCAGGCCTTTGCTTGCACCGACCCATTCGCCTATCACAGCAGCCATCGGTGCCCAGGCAGTGGCTACTTTTATTCCCGAAGCAAAAGCCGGTAAAGCAGCCGGTATTCTAATGAACCAAACCTTTCGCCAGCGGCTACCTTCCATCGTTTCAGCAAGATCAAGCCATCCGGTTCTGGTACGCATTAATCCGTCAAAAAATGCTGAAGCAACAGGAAAAAACAGAGCAAAGATAGTAATAGCTACTTTTGATGAGAGGCCATATCCCAACCAGATAACCAATATCGGAGCAAAAACAAAAGTGGGAATAGCCTGACTTAATATTAATACCGGCATCATCCAGTATCTTACAGGACGAAACAATATCATAGACAATGACATTGAAGCGCCTAAGAGTACACCGAACAACAAACCTACCAAAGTTTCAACAATTGTGGGCCAGGCCTGAACGCATAGCAACCCGCGATTTAACCATATCGAATGAAATACTTCGAGCGGGCCAGGAAGTAAATAGTCAGGTAGCTTAAATATATAGACAGTTAACTGCCAAATACATATAAGTCCGACTATTACTACTATGCTTTTTTTTATCATATTTCCCGCTATTAGTTATCAAACACCAATTATTAATTCTTAATTAAACCGTCGTTTCCATCATTTTTAATACATTCCCGTATAATGCCATAACCTCTGCATCATCACTACTTCTTGGAATAGGTGTGGTAGGAACATCTTTAAAATCTACAACTTTGGCTGGACTTCCAAGCATAATTTTTATATTATCACCTAAGCTCAATGCTTCCATAGGGTCATGAGTTACCAGCAGTACAGTGTAGTTTTTTAAGAGCTTAGCAGCCAAATTTCTAAGTTTATACCGGGTTATAGCATCCAGTGCAGAAAAAGGTTCATCCATTAGTACGACAGGTTTGCATTCCATAAGAGTTCTGGCAAGAGCAACACGCTGTCTCATTCCGCCGGACATGCTTGATGGCCTTAAATTAGCTGAATCCTCTAACCCCACCATACCAAGCAACTCTTTTGCTTTTTTAATATTTTCAGGAGTTTTCTGCCCACGAAGCTTACAGCCTAACAGTATATTATCCAAGGCACTGCACCAGGGCAAAAGCAAATCACTTTGTGCCATATATGCAACCCTGCCTTTTAAAGGAATACCATCTGATGTAGAAATTTTTCCAACGCAGTATTCATCTGATTTCTTATTTAAATCATCTTCTGTCAGTACACCGGCTATCATTCTAAGTAAAGTACTTTTACCAACACCGCTTGTTCCGAGAAGACATGTCCATTTACCGCCGGGAAGAGAAAGGGAGAGATTTTCGAATATCGTTTTGTTTTTATAACGCATAAATGCCTGTGATATTTCTAAATCAGGCATGGATACATTATTATTATTTTTACTACCGTCAGATATAATCATCAAAAA
Source organism: uncultured Victivallales bacterium (assembly GCA_964625675.1). Lineage (GTDB taxonomy): Bacteria > Verrucomicrobiota > Lentisphaeria > Victivallales > GWF2-38-69. The sequence continues at coordinate 8,048 of CAZVCD010000085.1, forward strand.
CTCTCCTACGCCGGCATTATCCGGATCAGGTAATAAGGGTCGTAAATCTATTCAATTATGAATATTTTACCTCTCAGCCTTCATTTTGAAAGCTCCCCCGTCTAAATCTAAAGAATAGCATTACTATAAGTCAAAGCTCATGACAACACAATGATCAAAAAAACAATTATGTTTAAAATTATATAGATCTTAGTAACTTCAGTTATAGATAAGGTTATCCTTAATTGAGGTTATAGAGACACATGGCATGTGTCTAAAAAAACATAATCAATGATCCAAAGTAAGCTTATTCATTATTCAGATTTAATAAACCGGAAGAGATATCCCTTTGAGGGACTTATAAGTATCCATGGCATATGTATCGGTCATACCGGAAATAAATTGAATTATATTCATGATTGCTTCGTATCGACCTTCACCTGTTTTAAGCTGCTCATCAAACGGCAGAAACTGTTCGGGTACAAGTTTAATATTACACTTATTCCTATCGGTTTTTTCGCCTAGCACTGCATTGAGAAACAGATCAAGCAGTCCTGAGAGCACCTCAAATCCGGCAGACTCTATCTCAATAACTTTTCTGTAGTTGTATATTTTTTTTATTGATACCTTCTGTATTTTATCAAGAACAGGCTTCGCCGGGGTAGTGTCTATCAGTGAATAAGTAAATTTTCCCTTCATTAAGGAATCATAATTTTGCATAAAACTTTCCGCAACCCAGGCAATAAGGGCCGAAATAGTCTTGGCTCGCAGGTAATTCAGTTTTTCCCTCTTATCAATTACGCCTTCATATTTATTGCTGTCCCAATTAGCCTTCTCAAGCAGTTCCAGCAGGAGCTCTTCCGCCTCTTTAAATGAGATAAGATTCAGCTTTACCCCATCTTCAAGGTCCATTATCCTGTAACATATATCATCTGCCGCTTCCACAAGAAAAGCCAGTGGATGCCTAAACCAGGCTGCCCTGCCCTCTTTATGAATCAATTCCGTTTTAGATGCAACCTTTTCAAAAGTACTTTTCTCCGAATCAAAAAAACCAAACTTCTTCTCACAGACGGAGTCTGTTTTATTATTTTCTGTTGTTGTCTTTTTTGCTTCTCTATCCGACAGATTTTTGGGAGAGGAATCAAATTCTATACCACACAACCTCTTGGGAGAGGTATGGGGTTCTCCTTCACAGCTCCCCTCCTTGGAAGAGATAAAGGGGTGGGTCACTGAACCTCGGGGATATTTTGCAAAAGTCGCAAGTGTGGCAAAAGTCAATCCTAGTCCGCCGGTCAACTTTGATTGCCTAGGCAGTGTATGTGTCAGTATTCTAAAGCCCAAAGCATTCCCTTCGAAGTTCTGAAAGTCTGCTATTTGAGCATCAGTCAATCCTTCAAGAAAAATTTTCGCCCGATCGCTCCTAAAATAACCGGAAATAGCATCTTCTCCTGAATGTCCAAACGGTGGATTGCCTATATCATGTGCAAGACACGCATTTGCTACAACAGCCGCAAATACATCACAAGTAATACCGTGTTTCTCAAGTTCTTTGTTATTTTCAAGAATCTGACGACCAACTAAACTTCCCAGAGAACGTCCCACACACGAAGTTTCCAAACTATGAGTCAATCGGGTATGAATGAAATCAGCTTTTGGAAGAGGAAACACCTGCGTTTTACTCTGCAGCCTTCTAAATGCACTGGAAAAAACAATCCGGTCAAAATCACGTTGAAATGACGTTCTATCGGCATTTAAGGTATCAGTATTCTCCGACACTCCCAGCCTCTCACAATTAAATAACTTTATCCAGTCCATATTAAAACCTTAAATTTAATCGCCTTAGGCAATCCTTTAACCTCAAGTTAAACTTGTTTTTGTCGCGTTGTTAACGCTTTATTGGTTATGAGTAAGTTAAAAAGCAAATTCCTGTACACTTAAACTACATATAAATAATAGTAACACCATCTCCGCCTGTAGCATTCAGTTCTTCGCCGGAATAATATTCCCTTACCAATCTACAGTTTTCAAAATGCTTACGCAAACCGTTCTTTAATATCCCCTGCCCGTATCCATGAATAACCATGATACTTTTATACATCCCGGTATTTATTAAAAAATCAATTTTTCTTATCGCGTCATCCAAAGTCTGTCTATGATAGTCTACAGTCTTATCATAAACACTTCTTCTGGGCGCTCTTTTTTT
>CAZVCD010000086.1:0-10105 GCA_964625675.1 uncultured Victivallales bacterium
ATCAGAATTATGTAGAAATTTGATTGTTTATTTATTATGATGTTTAAACATTAACTTTTCTTATGATTCTATTAAATCAAAACTAAATTTATAAACAAATATGAAAAAGAGGAAACTTAAAAGATGAAAAAATTAATAGTTGTTCTAGCTGTTTCTTTGATGGCAATCAGTTCTTTTGCAGTTCCAAGAGTTGCGAATGTTGCATCAAGCTATAAAGGTATTGTTGTGTTAAAAGTTGAACTTGGTCAACAAGTTAAGAAGGGACAGCTTGTATTTCAACTGAATATGGATTCAGCGCTCGCAGAAAAGAAATATAAAGAAAGTACTTTAGACTTTAATCAGGTAGTTATGGAGCGTGCGACTAAACTTATAAAAAAACATTCAATATCATTAGATGATTTTCAACAATGCAACCGTGATTTAGCTGTTGCTCAAGCCGACCTCAAAGTTACTGAAGCTGAAATAGAGTTATCAAAGTATTATGCACCATTTGATGGAACTGTAACAAAAATCATCAGGTATAATGGTGGACTAGGAGACAACGATCCGGAAATTGAGATAACTGAAGGAAATGTTAAGGTGGATACAGCGAATAGAGTTTCCACATCCTGTACATTTTGGGAAGGAGTTTTAGAGATTAAGGCTCATGTAGGGGATAAAGTCAAAAAGGGAGATATGCTTTATACAATAAATACTGATGACTTAAAGGCTCAGTTAGCATTGGATGAAGCTACATTAAAATATGCAGAAATTAGTTATAATAGAGAAAAAACGCTTCACAAAACAGCAACTGTGTCATTATATAAGTATAGAAAAGCAAAAATTGATTATGAAAAAGCTCTTTTAGCTGTAGTAAAAGATAAAATTTTAATTAAACAATGCCCCGGTTACGCACCATTCGATGGAACAATAACAAAAATGTATCAACGTTATACTGGTTCAGGTAACGGCAGAGGTAAGCCTGTAATGGATATAACAGCCTCAAAGTAATATAACTATTAGATACTTTTTTACCGGTATCAGTAACATATTTTTCATGCCCGGTATTTCTTTAATATCGGGCCTTTTGTTGAATTGCTTATTTTATTATGGTTCATTAATAAAATGCTACATTCAAGTTTGAGGTGCAACACCCTTTATAAAATTTGAAAGATATATTATAATTAAAATTAAACATAAGAAAGGATATTTTTTTCTATGAAAAGAAACTTAGTAATTGTATGGATGATAATGTTCGCCTTTTTTGTCATTTCATTTGTTACGAATATTCTCGGTCCTATCATGCCGGAAGCGGCAAAGGATTTGCACTTAACTCTTGCTCAGGATGGTATACTTCCATTTGCTTTTTTTATTGCATATGCGATTTCTATCCCGGCAGGATATATGCTGGAAAAGCTAGGCAGTAAGTTTGTTATTATACTGGCATTTATCATTGGAACTGTAGGATCAATGATTTTTTCAATTCATCCCAACTATTTTTCTTATCTGGCGACACTGTTTATTGTTGGAATATGCGTTGCAATGCTACAGGTTGCATTCTGGCCCTTGCTGAGAACATCAGGAGGAGAAGAGAATTATTCGTTTTATTCTGTACTGACACAGATCTTTTTTGGTGCTGCATCGTTTATCAGCCCTTTTGTCTATTCATATTTAATGATTAATCTTCCACATAATGCTGACGCGAACCTTTTTCTTAGAATTATGTCTAAACTTGTGCCTGCTAGTTTGCCGTGGGTATCAATTTATTGGCTGAATGCGGCTATAATGGTTGTTATGATAATTATAATCAGTTTTATTAAATTCCCGCAAGTTGAATTAAAAGAAGATGAAAAACTTGAAGGATTTAAAACAATTTTACACCTTTTGGAAAATAAAGTAGTCATAATTTACTTTGTCGGTATTTTTGCCTATGTTGGAACGGAGCAGGGGATTAGTGTATGGATTTCAAAATTCCTTCAGGATTTTCATGGTTACGATTCCATTACAGTTGGAGCCAGTGCGGTAGCCTGGTTCTGGGCTTTGCAGTCTATCGGCAGCTTGCTGGGAATAGTTTTATTGAAACTTTATGATGTAAAAAAGATTCTCCGAGTTTTTCTTGTTTTGCAGTTAGTCGCTTTAAGCTGTGCATTGTTCGGTCCAGCAAAGGTTTCATTAATTTCATTTCCAATTTGCGGTTTTTTAACTTCTGTTATGTATGGAAGTGTTTTCTCTTTAGGCATGAATTCATTGAAAACGCATCATGGTTCTTTTTCCGGAATACTATGTACAGGGATTATAGGAGGTGCTATTGTTCCGCTGCTAGTGGGAATGTTAGGAAGTCTTACAAGTTTAAGGGTCGGTATGTGTTTAGTCTATCTAACTATTCTTTATATGCTCTACATTGCAATGACAGCTAAGCCGTTTGTAAATAATAAAACAGTAAAATTAAGTGAATTTTTTAAAAAAGCTGATTAATTAGATGCATCGCGAATTTTTTTTCATGCATGCTCTAATTCTGGAATACATTAAAAATAGGGAAAAAATGAAAAATTCAAAAAGGACAGTAATCGGCATTGACCTTGGGGCGACTAAAATCAAAGTCGGAAAGGTTATTGGGGAAAAAATCATTCAGACTTCTTCAAATCTTATTCCTGAATCAGGTCAGTATGATGCAGATTCTGTAATCGATGTGCTTAAAAATACCATTTCTGATGTTTTTTCAAATGAAGTTGAGGGTATTGGTATTGGTATTCCAAGTGTTGTAGACAGAAAAAACGGTATAATATATGATGTACAGAATATCCCCTCATGGAAGGTAGTACATTTAAAAGAAATACTGGAAAAACAGTTCAAAGTTCCTGTTTATATCGACAATGATGCAAATTGTTTTGCAATAGGTGAAAAACTTTACGGCAAGGGACAGGAATATGATGATTTTGTCGGAATAACACTAGGAACAGGAATAGGAACAGGGATAATAAATAGAGGTACTCTATTAAGTGATGCAAATTGCGGATCAGGCGAATTCGGCATGATTCCTTATCTTGACGGTATTGTAGAGGATTACTGCAGTGGTCAATTTTTTAAACATAAAATAAAGGTAGATGGAAGTCTGCTTCCAAAAAAAGCTGAAGCGGATGATGAATTTGCACTCAATGTTTACAGTCAGTTTGGAACTCATTTAGGAAATGCTTTAAAAATCATATTATATTCGGTTGATCCGGGACATATTATTTTGGGTGGCTCCATAGCTGAATCCAAAGCATATTATGAAGAAGCGATGTGGGAGGAATTGAATAGTTATGCATATCCAAATTCTCTAAAAAACCTTACTATCGAATATTCAGAGTTAGGTGGAGATTCTCCTGTACTAGGAGCTGCAGCAGCATATTTTGATGCTGTGAAAAATTTGGAATAGAGACCATAGGCTGAAGGCGAGAGATTAAATAGAAAAGTTTTATCGACAGAGAAGCTGACTAATTCGTAGTCTCAATTTTAATAGTGCTCAACCACTTATTTTTGTTAAAACAATCGAAACATTTAATAAAAACTGCAATAGAGATGTTGTAATTGAAATTTGAAAGATAAAATTATAAACTGTTAAGAGAGTCTAATAAAACAAATAGGAGAATAAAAATGGCAGAATTACAACACCAAGGTGTAGATAAACCGGGCAAACCTTTTGCGTTAATATTTTTCATTGAGCTGTGGGAACGTTTTGGTTATTATGGAATGCAAGCTCTTATTGTTGTTTATTTTATTAATCATTTAGGCTATTCCGATGCCATGGCAACTATTACATTTGGGTGTTTTTCAGCACTTGTATATGCATTCATAAGTGTTGGAGGCTATGTCGGAGATAGAATTTTGGGAACCAAAAGGACTATGCTTTTTGGGGCTGTAGTTCTGGCAATAGGCTATGCACTTTTATCTTATCACCCTGAGCAGACAATTTTTTATGCTCTTGGAACAATAATTGCAGGTAATATGCTTTTTAAGGCAAATCCCTCTAGTTTGGTCGCAAAGCTCTACCACCCCGGAGACCACAGAGTGGATGGCGCTTTCACAATGTACTATATGGCCATCAATGTAGGTTCTTTCTTTTCAATGGTTATCTGTCCCATTTTGCAGGTCCGTTATGGCTTTGGTTCTGCTTTTATTGTATGTTCTGCTGGGCTGGTTATTGCCATAATCAGTTATCTTCTGTTTAAAAGAATAATAAAAGACATTGGATCAGATCCTGACTTTAAGCCGCTAGATTATAAGCGCCTTTTCTTTATTGCAGTTCTGCTTGTTATTATGGTATTTGTTAATGCCTGGTTGCTAACTCATCTTGTAGTAACAAATATTATTCTGGCTATCGCTCTTATTGTTACATTCGGAATTCTTATAAAATTCATTATAACGGCAGAGGACAAGGTTCAGAGAAATAAATATATAGTTTGTTTTGTGCTGATACTTGAAGCTATAGTCTTTTTCGTTCTCTACCAACAGATGCCTACATCATTGAACTTGTTTGCAATAAGGAATACAGACCATTCACTCTTTGGCTTGATACTACCAGGGCCGACCTTTCAGTCATTAAATCCTTTGTGGATTATGATAGGCAGTCCAATTTTAGCATGGTTTTATACTAGAATGGGGAAAAAAGGCAAAGATTTTTCAATGCCGACAAAATTTGCGTTCGGCATGTTGCTTTGTTCTCTTGGATTCTTAACAATTCCTTTCGTTGTAAATTTTGTTGTTGCCGGCAAGTCTTTGATTTCCGGTAACTGGCTGATTATAGTTTATGGATTTCAAAGTATAGGTGAACTTCTAATATCCGGTCTTGGATTGGCTGCAGTTACAAAACTAGTCCCACAAAAAGTAATGGGATTTATGATGGGAGCCTGGTTTATGTCTTCCGCTGTTGCAATGGCTCTGGGTGGGTTTGTGGCGGCTCTGGCAAGTGTGCCTAAAGGCGAGTTAGGTGACCCTTCAATGTCAATGCAGATTTATTCAAATCTGTTTTTAAAGCTTGGTGTTGGAGCATTTGTTATCTGCATAATAATGTTCATATTTGTTCCTAAGTTGAAAAAATATATGAACTAAACTTTATTTTTATCAGGACGTCTGTTTTATTTTTATATAAAACAGACGTTTTTTTTGTCGCTTTACTTTACTCTTGACAATTTTCACAATGGATAAAAGGTGAGTCTTCCTTGTGTTTATAACTTTCTTCCGAAACGTTTTTCGAGTTCTTTAAAGGAAATATTTATTACAGTTGGTCTGCCGTGTGGACATGAAAAAGGGAGTTTACATTTGGCGAGCCTATTTATTAGCTCTTTAGCTTCATGGAGTGATAATACGTCATGTGCCTTCACTGCAAGCCTGCATGCTGCTCTAGCAATAGAAGAATCATTTATCTTGTTTGAGGGTTCATTACTACTAATAATATTATCAAGCAAATCTGATATTAATCCTGAGATATTATCCATTGGAAAATCCGGAGGAATAGCTGTTATAAGCACTGTATTTTCTCCAAAAGGTTCAATTTCAAAGCCAAGCCTATAAAACGCTTCATTCTGCTTTTTTATTATATTTGCTTCACCTCGTGTTAAATTAATGGTAATCGGTAGTAGTAGTTTCTGAGAATGGGGTTTATCTCCATTTTCGTTCAGAATTTTTTCAAACAAAATCCGTTCATGTGCAGCATGCTGGTCAATAACGATTAGACCAATATCAGAAGAGCCCAAAATATAGGTGTCATCTAAAAAGCCCAAAACATTGATGATGCCGCTACCAGGTAACGATAAATCTTTTCCTTCACTATTTGTAGGCATGATAATTATAGAATTATTGTCAGGTTTATTATTAGCAAAATCGTTACAATCACTGTCATTAGTTTTAGTTGAAGTGGGCTTGTCATACTTCATTTGAACCGGTTGAGAAGGAGTGAAACCAGTCAATGGTAAAATGATGTTATTTTTACTTTTTAAAATGTCCTTATTGCTATATGAAATTTCAGCTCCTTCTAATATAGAGTTCAGTGAAAGCTTCTGTGTTGATACTGCTGGAACAGGTTTCACTGCTACTCGTAATGATTCACTAATTCCCTGTTTTATTACAGAAGAAATTAAACGTTCATTATGAAAGCGTGCCTCATGTTTTGCCGGATGTACATTGATATCAACATCTCTAGGATTAAGTTGAATGAAAAGAGTTACAACTGGATATGATCCTTTCATTATCATGGAGCTATATGCGTCTCTAATGGCAGAATAGGCGATATTTGTTCTAATAGGACGGCCGTTTATAAAAATCCGCTGATCTCTACGATTATTTTTTACGAAACCGGGTTTTGAAACATATCCGCTAACTCTAATGCCTGCGTTTTCATAATTAACGGGTACAAAAGAAGATACCGCATGGTTACCAAGAAAAACACCGAGTCGTGGTAAAATGTTTTTGTCCGCTGGCGTTGATACAACAGTTCGGCCATCCATTTTTAGTTCAAAAGCGATTTCAGGGTTAGCTAACGCAAGAAGGCAGAATGATTCATATATATGCTTTTCTTCTGTAGAGGGACTTTTTAGAAACTTTTTTCTTGCTGGAGTGTTATAAAAAATATCTGAAATTCTAATTTCTGTTCCGGGGGCACAGCCTGTAGGATTTTCACTAATGAATCTTCCTCCGTGTACTATTACCTCTGTGCCTTCAATTTTGCCATGTTTTCGGGTACGTAGGCGTAACCGTGAAATAGAAGCAACGCTCGGAAGAGCTTCCCCTCTAAATCCCATTGTAATAATGTTGTTTATATCTTCTTCTTTTCGAATTTTACTTGTAGCATGAGGTTCCAAGCACAGCAAGGCGTCATCAGGGTCCATACCAGAACCATCATCCACTACTGCTATTAATTTTCTACCTGAATTTTCTATGTTTACATAAATATTTTTTGCGGAAGCATCAATAGAATTTTCTACTAATTCTTTTACAACAGAAGCCGGTCTATCAATAACTTCTCCGGCGGCTATTTTGTTGCTGATATTTTCAGGTAATATTCTAATTAAGCTCATATTCTAAAATTCATAAGGATGCTGTTTGGTTAAAACATTTTTTCTTAAATATACATTGTTTCGTACACTGACGATTTTTTCAGCATTGTTAATAATTTTAATAAAAGTCGGCATACTTCTGATATTATCAAATGCAGGATCAAATGATAAAGGTATAATATTAACATCTATAATTTCATATGCTTTTGCAAAATTATAAATAGCTCTTTTTTTATCACCAACAATAGAATATAAACCGGCAAGATGTAAATACATTGAAGCTGATTCAGGTTTTAAGAGACTTGCATTTAAAAATTCTTCAATAGCTTCTGAATATCTGCACTGTTTATTTAGAAGTATCCCCATGCTTTCTCTAGTAAATGAATCATCGGGATTATTTTTCAGCAGAATCATAAACATATCATGTGCCTGCTCATAGTTCCCTCTCGAATACAATACTCCACCAAGCAGAGATAATACAGTTCTATTGTTAGGATAAAATAGAAGTAGATTTCTTAAATCATTTTCGGCTTTTTTATATTTACCTTTGGCCAAATCAGTTTTGATTTGTCCAATAAAATGATATAAATTTATCTCTGAATTTGCCTTTATGGTCGTCTGTGGGCTATCTAAACCTATTAATGCCGTTTTACTTTGAGAAAGAAGCATTTTTATTGAATCGTTAGTTTGTACTGTCTTATTAAGGTAAAAAGAATCAAATCTTAACAACACAAATGTGGCAAACATTACAATAAATAAAAATATTACGAGCTGTACTATTGGTTTATTCATGAAACTTAAGAATTTCAGATACTGCCATCAGCAGTACGAGTTTTAGACTTGTCTCTCTTTACGTAATTTATGATGTCTGCTTTATGCCTGATAAAACTTCGAAATTTATGTAAAACGTATAGGGATTTGCTTTTTAACTTATTAATAGTCAATATAATCGTGAATTTAAACAGAAATAAAAAGATAAAAACAAGATTTATCTTGAGTTTATTTGTCATGCTGTGACAGGCTGATCACTGTTTAATGATTTCTACTTCTCAGAGCGTTTTTTTCAGTTCGGTCAACTCTTCTTTTAATGATTCTACAACAGCTTCAAGGGCTTTAACTTTACTATTTAAACTTTTTACCTTTTTAGGTAAAACATGTTTAGTCATAAAGTTTCTTGGTGACTCTGCTGGATATCCAATAACAATGCCACCCGCCGGAACATCGTCTTTAACCACAGCACATGGGCCAATTTTGCAGCCATCGTGTAGTGTAATATGACCATTTATCCCTGCCTGAGCAGCAATTATAACACCCTGTCCTATATTTGTGCTTCCCGCAATACCGCACTGGCCTACCAGCATAGAAAACTCACCCACTGTTACATTATGCGCAACTTGAACTTGATTGTCTATTTTAGCACCAAGTTTTACCCATGTTTTGCCAAAACGGGCTCTATCAATGGTTGTATTTGCTCCAACTTCAACTTCGTCATCAATTTGGACTATACCTACTTGTGGAATTTTTACTATTCCAAATGGACCTGGTGCGTAGCCAAAACCATCAGCACCAATACATACATGTGGGTGGAGTATAACATTATTTCCTATTATACAGCGTTCTCTTATTACTGCTCCGGGATAAATTGTACATCCAGAGCCAATTTTAACTTCATGTCCTATATAAACGTTAGCGCAAATGACACTATTATTTCCGACAATTGCTTTTTCATTAATTACAGCATATGCACCAATATGACAGTCTGGAGCAATTTTAGCTGATTCGGAAATTAGAGCTGTCGGATGAATGCCTGGCTTATATTCAATAGGAGGAGGAGCAAAAAAATCAATGGCAGTAGAAAAAGCAGAAGTAGGGTTCTCACATTTTATCCAGGCTTTTTCTTTAGAAGGTACACCCTCAAAATCTTCCGGGACTAATATAACAGAGGCCTTTGATGAAACAACCATATCTATATATTTACTGTTACCAAGAAAAGAGACATCTCCGGCTTTTGCTTCATTCAATGATGCGACTCCGGTAATTTCTGTATTTTTGTTACCTAAGACTTCTGCCTTAAGCATACCTGCAAGTTCATATGCAGTTAATTTTTTCATGATAATACTCCATAGTCAATATTATTAAAACCCATATAAAAATTCTTTTATAATCAAAGCAAAATTGAATTCGAAAATAATAAAAATAAATGAGGCTAAAATTTAACAAGTAACCCCATAAACAAAAATACCTCCGGTATAGGTTTGGTTATTAGTATGCCGGCAGGTAAAAATGATTCATTAGTAGAATTCTATATTCTTTAATCATTGCAAGACAGTACTCGAAAAAACTGGCCACTAATTACTGCTTCCTAAATTTAATTCTTTAATAACAGAATCTGAAAAATCTACTGGTTCTTCAAAATAGATAACAGCAGGGATACTATTCATTGTATTACCTGAGCTATCCAATACAATAGTGTAATTTTCACGTTTTGCCTTACTTCTTACAACTTTAACTACTTCCTCGATTAAAGCTTTGCGCATCTTTTCATATTCATCAAAAAGCTGTTTTTTCTTTTCATCATTATATTGTTGTATTTCAACTTCCTTAGCTTCAATTTGGCGGTATTTATTTTGAGCAGAAATACGGTTACTTTCTCTTTCTACATCGCTATATGCAATGTTTTGAGCAGCATCCCTTAATTTAATAAACTCCGTATTTAATTTATTTTTTGCTTCATTTAAAGACATTAAATATTTACGATAGACTTCCGACTGCTTTTTTATCCTAGCATCTTCAAGTTTTGTCTTATAGTAACTGGTAAATATTTTATTCATATTGACAACGCCAAACTTTTGGGCAGCACTTATCCCAAAAGAAAAGACAATATAAACAAAAAATATCAAAAATAACTTAGATTTAAGCGAACAATTCATTAATACCTCTCTTAAATAAAAAATTTTATAATTTAAAATTCACTGCTCAGACGACCTGGGAGGGATAACTCGTCTTTACTTCCTCCCTCATGATGGGCTATCCCATTTCCAGTTCCCCTCTTGGGAGGTGACACCCACTTTTGTTCCCCTCTTGGGAGGGGA
>CAZVCD010000087.1:0-9981 GCA_964625675.1 uncultured Victivallales bacterium
CTTCTTGCCTAGTAAGCTCCAAAGTAACATGTAATGGTCAAAAAATAGCCCAATTCAAATTAAAAATTGTTCAACTTGGATGTATGTTTTAGATATGATACAAAGAAGAAAAAAGAAAAATTATTTTAAAGCAGTAATTGAAGCACAGAAGCCGTTATGTGTAAAATTGTCCAGGAGGGTAAATTTTAATGAGGTTGATGTGATGGGAATTGCCTGGCATGGTAGGTACTGTCAATATTTTGAAGAAGGTGCTGCTGCTTTGGGAAGAGCTTGCGGGCTTTCATATGGGGATTATAAGGATGCAAATCTTTTTGCTCCGATTGTACAACATCATGTAGATTACCACTTGCCACTTTGGTTGGACGAAGAATTTATTATTTCAGCCTCTCTTATGTGGAACGAAGGAGCCCGACTGAATACAGAATTTGCTTTGATTAAGCTGGATGGGAATGTTGCGGCTTCAGGTTATACTGTTCAAATGTTTATAAACGCGGAAACAAAAGAACCGTGCTTTGATCTTCCGAATTTAATAAAACGCTGTCATAAAAAATGGAAGTCAGGGGAGTTTGCATGTCTTCAAAAATAAATAAAACAGTTATGCCGCGAGCGATTGTTGTTGACTATGATGTAATAACTCCATATGGACTTGGACTTGATCCCTGCTGGAATGGTTTGCTTAACGGTAAAACTGCTATTGGAAAAATTAACCGAATCAATACTGAAAATTTCATCACCAATAATGCTGCAATTATAAAAGGATTTGATCCAAATTTAGATGACTCTCTAGTCATGCAGATATGTAAAAAACTGTTTTCTTTTCGAAAGCCGTTAATTCCTGAAGATGCAAGTCTGTTTTTGTCTACCACCACTGGAGAAATAGATTTACTGGAAAAGGATGTATTAGACGGGAAAGAAAACGCTGAAAGAAGTAACCTTAAGAATCTACTCTATAAAATTGAAAAGCTTACCGGAGTTAGAGAAAATTCTGGAGTTCTTGTATCCGCGGCCTGTGCATCTTCTACTGTTGCTATAGCAAAAGCTGCTACGATGATTTCTAATGGTGAGATTGATTGCGCTTTGGTTGTCGCGTGCGATTGTGTAAGCGAATTTGTATTTTCAGGGTTTTCCGCACTTATGGCTTTAAGTGATAATATGGCTAGGCCTTTTGACAAAAATAGAAATGGTTTAAGCTTGGGAGAGGCAGCCGGCTATATACTTCTAATGAGTGAAGAACGGGCTAAAAAGGAGGCGCGAAATAGTTTAGGTGAAGTTGTTGGTTGGGGGTTCAGCAGTGATGCCTATCATATGACAGGGCCTTCTCCTGATGGTTCCGGGTTGGTAGCTGCAATAGAAAATGCTTTGGCAAAATCAGAATTATCGGTGGATGAGATAGGCTGTATATCCGCCCATGGAACAGGCACTAAATATAATGATGCCATGGAAATAAAAGCTTTTAAGTCCGTTTTTAGAAATAAAGAAATTCCTGCTTTTTCGATCAAAGGCGGTACGGGGCATACATTGGCTGCTGCGGGCTTGTTGGAAACCGTAATTGCTCTGAAATGTATGGATGAAAAAATTATATTACCGACAGTAAATTTTTCAGAACCCGATGATGATTGTGAGGGTAATTGGATTTCTCCAGAAAAACGAATTCTTTCTCATGTCAAATATACCTTAAAAGTCAATGCTGGGTTTGGTGGAATCAATGCAGCACTAATTTTGAAACATATTTAGCGCCTGTGCTGAAAGCACATTAAGCGTTAAGTGACCCCATCGAATATTTTTTAATCTTCTCATTTGCTTTGATGGTTTTATTTGTGCTTTTTGCCCAACTGGCAAAAATACCTTCGGTATTAATACGATCTCGATATTGATGAATACGTTTTTTTTTGATATAATATCGAAATAATTAGTAATGTGTTTTTGACATCCCGCAGAGTGACACAAGTCAGAAACTTGTAGGGCGAAGACGGAATGTTGAGCAACCCACCCCTTAATCCCCTCCGGGAGGGGAACAAAAGGGTTGGGTAATAGATATCTAGCACCCAGCAAATGATAATATAAGGAGATGAAAGAGTGAAAAATAATTTGTTTCTATTTTTTCTAGCATGTTTCAATAATAACAAAGTTAGCTATAGCAAGCTAGCTGAAAAGATATGTCTACCTATGATACCTGCCATTGTTGTTCTGTTTTTTTTCTCCGGTTGTAATAAGCCTGAGACTAAAACGACGGAGCCTGTTAAAAAATCAATTGTTGTATTTAGTAATGCATTTGGCAAGCCTTCAGAGAATGATGATTTAGTTGACAAGATTTTTGACCCGCTGGGGGAGGAAATGGGAATAAAAATTGATTTCCTCAGGATTGAAGGAGTAGAGGGGCTGAAAGATATGGAAGCTCGTTCTGATCAATACAGAGTTTCTGCCGATATCGAGCTGGGGCCTTTTGGAACAATGGTGAAGATGATTGATGAAGGTTATCTTGTTGATTTATCTAAAGCGACTAAGTTCTGGAGCGAAATAGATGTATTGCCTGCGTTTAGAAACGGTGTTACAGCGCGTGAAAGAAAATATTTTATGCCTATTATAGGCAATATTTACATTCTTATTGCTAATAAAAAAGCATTGCCATACATTCCAAAAGGAGTCGATATTAACAATTTGACTTGGGAACAGTTTGCGGACTGGGCTATAAATATGAAGAAAGTTAATGGTTATGGTCGTACTGTATTAAGCGGTGTATCTTTAAACTCATTTATCTATCAATTTGGGGCGTGTGCACTGTCTTATGGGGCTGGTTTTCCTGATATTAACTCAGAAGGTGCAAAAAAAGCCTGGGGGATTTTTGAGAAAATCGCAAGTTCGAATGCGTTTGTACCAAATATTAGAATTGTGGGAGATTGTACCGATGTTATGCAGACGCATCAGGCATGGCTTTCTATTTTAAATAATACCAAAGCATGTGAAGTGTATGCACTGGATCCTGAAAGTTTTGTATTGGCATCTATGCCCAAAGGGAGTGCGGGGCGTGGCACTATTGTTGGATTTAGTGGTATGGGAGTAATGAAAAATTCTAGAAATCTAAAAATGGCTCTAAAAATTCTTGAGCATTTTTCAGAACCGAAAGTGCAGATTAAGGTGGCAAGAGAAACTGGAGGCTTTTTTCCTGCATCATTGGGTGCTTTGAAGTATTTAGATACAAAAAACCCTAAGGATATTGTAATTAGAAAAGCTATTAATGAACTGAACAGTAACATCATAATAGCAAATATGCCAAGCCAGGATTATGTAAAATGGGAAGTAGTACAACAGCTGTTTGATAATATTTTCCAAAATGTGATTCTTTCAAAAAAACCAATGACCAATGATACATTGAATGCAGCTGCAAAAGAGCTTAAACTGTTGAAAAAATAGCTGATGTATTAATGCTAAAAAAGAAGAAGGTACATTTTCTGGCAGGAAGATATTTTTTAATATCAGGATATTTTCTTTTTACTTGAGATTATATTTTTAGTGAAAGGATCATTATTCTTGTCAGAGTTCCAGATATATTCGGTCAGCTGGGCAACTTTATTACTTGTATCTTTAGAGTAAATTTTTTCGATTAGTCCAAGCGCCATGTCCATTCCTGCTGATACTCCTGAAGAAGTAAAAAAATTACCATCTTCTACCCAGCGGGCTTCTAAAATCCAATTTACGCAGGGATTTTGTTTTACTACCCAATCAAAAGCTTTTTTATTTGTGGTCGCATTAAGTTCATTAAGCAAACCTGTTTTTGCCAAAAGTGCTGAACCTGTGCAAACAGTAGCAACATAACTTGCTTTTTGTGAGGATCTTTCAATAAAATTAATCATATTTTGGTTATTTACTTCTTTTCTTGTTCCAAGACCTCCTGGAATAAGGAGAATGTCAAAATCTGCAGCTTCTACAAATGTAGTATCTGCTAGAATTTTGGGGCCTTGTGAACTGGTAATAACTTTGTCTTTTTCAGAAACAAGGGTAATTTTAATTTTATCTTTTAGGACTCCAAACATTTCTAAAGGACCAAAAAGATCTAATAATTCAAAGCCATCAAAGACTATTGCACCTAGTTTTAAAATTTGATTGTTTTCTATTTTATTCATAATTTGTAACTTAAGGTATTTCTAATTTAAAGTCAAAAAAAATATTAGAGGGTTGACCTAGCACAGCTTGTTAGGTAATGTTAATCATAGTCTAAACAAGTTTAACTTGCAATGATTTTTAGTGTGCAGAATTTGCTTTTTAACATATTCAAAGCCAATAAGGCTGAGCAACGCATTAAAACAAAAATACAAAACAAGGGTTACCTTGATGTTTGAACTCAAAACAGATTATCAGCCATCGGGTGATCAACCTAAGGCAATTGAAAGCTTAGTAAAAGGTCTCCACGGGCAAAGTAAATCAAAGCAAATTTTGCTTGGTGTAACAGGGTCTGGAAAAACTTTTACAATGGCCAATGTGATACAGCAGGTGCAGCGTCCTGTTCTCGTTATATCACACAATAAAACCCTTGCGGCGCAGTTATACAGTGAGTTTAAAGCTTTTTTCCCGAATAGCGCGGTTGAATATTTTATCAGTTATTATGATTATTACCTGCCTGAAGCCTATATTCCGCAAACAGACACATATATCGCAAAAGACGCGAGTGTTAATGATGAAATTGAACGTTTAAGACTTTCTGCTACAACATCTCTTATGACAAGGAAAGATGTAATTATTGTAGCAAGTGTTTCATGTATTTATGGGCTCGGTTCTCCTGAAGATTTTAAAAATATGAGTGTTAGCCTAGAGCAAGGTGGACGCATTGATCGAAAAGATTTTATTGTTAAATTAATAGATATTCAGTATGACAGAAACGATGTAGCACCGCATGGAGGACAGTTTAGGGTTAGGGGGGATGTTGTTGATGTATACTTTGCGCATAAAAAAGAATTTGTTCGAGTTGAGTTCTGGGATGATGAAATAGAGAAAATAACCCTTTTTGAAGCATTAACCAGCCATAAAATAGCTGATTTAACGGATATTATTATTCCTCCGGTAAAACATTTTGTTTTGCCCAAAGAGAAGATAGAAGCTGCTGAAAGCTGTATACTGGAAGAAATGAAGGAACAGGTCAGGTTTTTTGAAAATAATAATCAGTTAATTGAAGCGCAAAGAATATATCAAAGAACAACCTACGATCTGGAAATGCTTAAAGAAATAGGCTACTGCAGCGGTATTGAAAATTATTCGCGGCAGTTGGCGAATCGTCCACCGGGAAGTCGTCCTTATTGTCTGATTGACTTTTTCCCTGAAGATTTTTTACTTATTATTGATGAATCTCATGTAACTGTTTCTCAGTTCAAAGCCATGTACAAGGCTGATCGAAGCAGAAAACAGACTCTTGTCGATTTCGGGTTTCGACTACCGTCTGCACTAGATAATCGCCCCTTGAATTTTGATGAATTTAATACCCTTACGGGTGACACAGTTTATGTTTCTGCAACCCCAGGTGATTATGAACTCGAAGTGAGCTCTCCGCCGATAGAGCAGGTTGTTCGCCCGACAGGACTTTTAGATCCTGAAATTGAAATTCGTCCACTGGAAGGGCAGATTGATGATGTTATTGCAGAAATCAAAAAAAGAGCGGATAGGAAAGAACGTATTTTGGTCACAACTCTTACCAAAAAAAGTTCTGAACGACTTGCTGATTATCTGCAGGACTTGGATATCAGGGCAAAATATCTTCATTCTGAAATTGATGCTATCCAGCGTGTGGAAATTCTTACCGAATTGAGAAAAGGAGAATTTGATTGTTTAATAGGTGTGAATTTATTGAGGGAAGGGCTGGACCTTCCGGAAGTTTCACTTGTTGCTATTCTTGATGCTGACAAAGAAGGTTTTTTACGTTCAGAACGGGCATTGGTACAGGTTGCCGGACGTGCCGCAAGAAACATTAATGGTAGAGTTATACTCTATGCTGACAAAATAACACCAAGCATTGACAAGCTTTTAACTCTCTCTCAAAAACGTCGTGCTACACAGCAGGCTTATAACCAAAAGTATAATATTACACCTAAAACAATAATCAAAGAAATTCGGGAAGACCTTGCTCCATATTCCAGTAATCGCAAAATAGATGCTTTTTATGTTGCGGATGAGAGTGGCAAATACGGAGATTCAAGCGATGACCTGATTAATGCTCTTGAAAAAGAAATGCTTGAAGCCGCGGCCGCTTTGGAGTTTGAAAGAGCTGCTCAAATAAGAGATAAAATAAAATCAATTCAGGATGGAGAAATTCTGAATGAGGCATTTAAAGAAAAAAAATAGGTTTAAGGTTTAAGGTTTAAGGTTTAAGGTTTACTTGTCGAGGCGTAGCTCGATTAGAGCGAAGACTGAAGGTTTAAGGCCGCTAAAGCTCGAAATATTACAGTTTATAAAAAATTAATTTAGTGTACAGGGATTTGCTCTTTAATTTATTCATAACCAAAAAGATTTAAGAACGTAACAAAATAAAAAGATAAAAACAAGTTTAACTTGTAGTCGGAAATCATGAAATCTAACAAAAAAAAGGTTTTGCTTTGAAAAATAAATCAAGTAGTCCATTAAAAAAACAGCTTCCAGTCGAGTCAAAAAACAGGACATTCTGGGTAGTTATTGCTTCGATCGTTGTAACTTTTATTGCATTTATGTATATACGGTCTACATGTGTTCTTGCTGGAGCAGATTATGGCGTTGATGTTTATTATCACATTAAAGCCGGTGATATGTTTCAGTTCTTTTCAACAACCAAGCAGTTTCCATGGACTGAAATGTCTGTATGGAAAACCAATTTTTATGACAAAGAACTGGGGTTTCACGCAGTAATTTACCTTTTAAGACAGTTTAGTTCGCTAATTGGTATTCCATTAAGTGCGCCGTTCAATTTTATTGACGGATTTTTTGTTGCAACTATCATAATTGTTTCAGCTGTAGGAAGCTGGTTTTATTGTAGGGCAGCTTCTATTATAATTGCTCCGCTCCTGATTTTTATTTCGCCGTTCTTTTTTGAAAAGCTGTGCATGATTAGGCCACAGTTAATATCAATATTTCTGTTTACAGTTGTATTATTGGTATTAATGCTTCGTGATAAAATGAAACTAAAGTGTGTTTTGATATTTCTTTTGGGCTGGCTTTATTCATATTGTTATTCTGTACCTCATATCGTTATTCTTCCTGTATTGGCCTATGTAATCGTTTCATTAATTTTGGATAAAAAATTCAGTAATTTATTTTTGTTACTGTTTGTTATAATAGGAATTGCAGTAGGATTAACTTTGCATCCGCAATTTCCTAATACTTATAAACTTTGGTATATTCAGGGATTTGAGGTGGTGAGAAAAATTCTAGGGTTGAGCAGTAGTCAGGTAGGGCTGGGGATGGGGCTTGGGGCGCCTACAGCAAAATCACTATTACAGAATTCCCTGATTTATGTGTTACTTGCTGTTAATTTTATTTTTCTACTCATTAATAGAAAAATAAATATATCAAAACCTACCCATAATTCGAAATTGCAGACGAAATTGAAGATACAAAACTTGTTGTCTGAAGCTAGAAATAAAAATAGGCTTGCCTATAACGGACTTTTTTTATTTGTTATTCAGCTGATAATGTTAGTGGGATTCTTATTTAGTAAAAGGTGTATTGAATATGCTGTTCCGGCCGGAGTAATGTGTTTTGTATATATTATAAGCAATTCTGATTTAAAAACTCCTTACACAAAATTATTTAGAGTGGTATCCAATGTTAAATATTTAATCTTATCAGGGGTGATTTTTATTGTAATAATGGCGCCGCTAACTAGGTCTTTCTTGCATTATCGAACTAAATCGTTCAAAGTCTATCCTCTTCACAGTTTTGCTTCCTGGGCTGATAGTAATTTAAAGCCTGGTACTTATATAGGACTACTTCATTGGGGGGATTTTCCAAGGTTGTTTTATGTAGCTCCGCAGTTTAAATACTCAATGGCTCTTGATCCGATGTTTTCATACTATTCATACCCTGAAAGGACAGAGGTAGTAGAACAGTTCAGGTTGGGACATAAAAAGGTGGGGCCGAAAGAACTTTCTAAAGCTTTAGGGACGAAATTGGTGTACTGCTCAAAGTTTGACCATATGGCTGTTATGTATTTGCTGGAGCGTGGAGCAGAAGTAGCTTATTATGATAAACAGGGATGTCTTTTAAGACTCTAAAACATTATACTAATGTCTGATAGTAAAAGGTTCCAGGGATTGGCTGACAGGGCATTGATTTATTTTTATTTCGTCAACTCTGGCATGTGACGGGCCGTGCTTTAACCACTCAATAAAAAGCAGAACTTTTTCTTTATCGCCCTGAACACGTACTTCTACGTTGCCTTCATAAACGTTCTTTACATATCCCTGTAGACCGGGATACTTTTTTGCTTCGTGTAGGGTATAGTATCTAAAACATACCCCGGTAACAATACCTTTTATTTTTATTAAATAAGACACTTTCATAAACGGTTTCCAGAGTCAGGACAAGACAGATTCTATTCAATTACTTTTCTATTTCTTAGGTAAATTACAAAACCATTATCTTTATCAATTTCAATTCTGCTCATCTTTCTCACAGCGCTTTTTACTTTTCTCGAATAATATGGTTTAAACTCTTTACTTATATATGTGCCGAAAACGGAAGGAATAAGTAGATTGCCTAGTTTGATCTTTTCAATTTTAAAGTCCACAACCTGTTTTCCTTTGACATTAGTCAAAATAGGCGTGCCTGAGATCGCATAATTTATAGTTATAGGGATTTTATCATAGATTTTATTTCTGATAGTAAAAGTAACGGTATTATCATTTTCAGTCGTTATTAATAAAGGACTCTTTTTTAATTTTCTAGGTATAAAATATTTATTATATAGTGCTGTAGCTTCTGGAGAGTTAAAGGTGTAATATTCCTGTGCTCTTAATTCAAATGAATGCAGTTTGCTTCTAGCTTCGCTAAACTGCCCCTTAGGAAGACTTATGATTTCTGAAGAGAAAATAGAAGGATATATTATCATAAATAATGCGTACAAGATAAAAAAGATAACAGCTAATACAATAAAACGTCGGATAATCTTACCTTTTCTACGTAAAGAATCACTGCTTTTCTGTTTGGAAATAGCAGTGTCTATCTGTTCTTTGTCTAGCTTTACACCGCATTTCCTACAAAAAATTGAAGCATGCTGATTTTCATGGCCGCACTTTTGACACCTAATTATCATAAGAAATATCCTATATATGGTAAGATTTTTTCAAGTTATACCAGAGGTACATGCCTTTGGCTTGTTAAAATTTTTGTTTTCTGTTCGAGATTTATTATCTTCTATTCTTTTATTATTTACCGAAAACCATTTCATTGTGTGTATAAAATAAAAATAGTATAAAGCAAGATTTTAACAATACTGATATCTGTATTTATACTCAAAATGAAACGATATTTTGTTAAATTATAAAAAAAATAGAGTGAAGCTTTACCAATAAACTAATTATAACCTTAATAATGGGTAAAAGACATCTACTATTCCGGCGGTTTACGGAGAAACCGCCCTACCTAGACTCCAGATAATGCACCGCACAGGTAGGGACAGCTCTTCGAAGCTGTCCGAAATAACCCGTATAGTGGATAAAAAATTGAATTTTAGAACTTATTTTGGGATTTTGCCTCAATTAAGGATAGTCTTATCTATTGTTGGGGCTGTATTTAGTGTACAGGAATTTGCTTTTTAACTTTTTCATAATCAACATATCATGATTTCAGGTAGAAGCAAAAAGACAAAAACAAGGTTTAACTTGATATCTAAAACGATTTCGCTTTGGGTATGTATCAGGATGTTTTATGGGGTTTTGCTTCCTTTTTGTCTTTTTTCTTTGAATCTGTAGATTTAGCCTGAATTATTCATAAACTTTGTTTATTTCAATTATATGTCATTTTAAT
>CAZVCD010000088.1:0-9886 GCA_964625675.1 uncultured Victivallales bacterium
GGGAAACTGACACCAGATATTATAGAGCAAATCTTTATCAGGACTTGCTTATGTACATATTTTCTCAAGGCTGTAGAGTTATGAGCATCTATCCGTGGATGTATTTGGAGCATTTTTACAGAGAATTGATGTTTTACCTATACTAAAATCTATATTAATTTCTGCAGGACAGGTGACAATAGAAGCTGGCCAGGAACAAATAAAATTACGCCGTTGTAAATTTTCGTTCTTACTCCTATAATTATTTTATCTTTACAACTTTTTCAGTATAATATCTTTGTCTATAGATTTTAATAAATATAAAAATAGGGGGCCTGATGCGTAAATCTTATTTTTTTGCAGTGTCGATTGTTGCAGTTTTTTCAACACTTAATGTTTTTGCTGGGGGAGGGCAAGTAGATATTACTGAGAGTTTTTATGATCAGTATCTACAAGAAGCTGGAAAAATTGTGTCTAAAATGTCATTAGATGAAAAATTAGGTCAAATGGTTGTACCAACAACTACTATTTTAATTTCTGACCCGAGTAGTGCCAAATATTCTAAAGATATGAGTGATGAAGAGTTGATTACTAAATTTGGACTTGACAAGGTTAAGAAATACTACATAGGCTCACTATTAGTAGGTGGGAATGATATGCCTTTCAATGCTAACGATCCAACTTTGAAAATGTGGAAGAAAATTTCCAGAATTTCTCAATCGCAATATTCAGGTCCAAAAGGGACTTTTCTTTTGTTAGGAACAGATGCTGTTCACGGGAATCAGCATATTACCGGTGCATCGCTGATTCCTCAAAATATAGGAATGGGTGCAACTCATAACCTGAAATTAATTGAGGATGCAGCTTGTTTGGCTGGGCAGAGTGTATTAGATAGTGGTTTTAATTGGGTATATGCTCCAACGGTAGCTGTTGCTCATGACTACAGGTGGGGGCGCACTTATGAGTCTTATTCATCTATCCCTGAAGTTGTTAAGGAAATGTCAAAGGCTTATGTGAATGGTGTTCAAAATATTAAAGAGAGCAAAATCAGGGGTTCTCTTGCTACGATAAAGCATTTTATAGGTGATGGAGATACAATTGACGGGCTGGACGAAGGAAATGCAACTACAGATGATTTTAATAAATTCTGGAAAGATAATGGAGCCGGTTATGAAGGAGGAGTAGAAGCCAATGCTGGGAGTTTGATGCCTTCGTATAGTAGCTTAAATGGAATTCCAATGCATTTTGGTGGAGACTGGAATGTTCTCAAAACATTTACAACTACCGGGATAAATGGTTATAAATTCAAAGGGTTTGTTGTCTCTGATTACGCTGCCATTTCCAAAGCTCAGGCTAAATATAATATGTTAAATAAAGATAAAATATCATTTCCTGATGCTCTGGCTAAGTCTATAACTGCCGGCGTAGATATGATTATGATTGGCGTATTCAATACAAGTATCCCAAACAAATATAGTGACGAATTTCTTGGAAAACAGAGTGAAAATATTAAGGACTACAGTGTGATCAAAGATCCACTACCGTGGAAAGTAACTAAAGAAGGTTACAATTATTCTGGGGTGGAAGGTTTACTTAAGGCTATGAAAGATGCCGTTGAACATAAAAAAATAGGCATGACTAGAATCGATGATGCAGTACAGCGAGTTATAGCAGTAAAGCTAGCTATGGCCGAAAATTCATCTGGAAAAGTTGACGTGCAAAAAGAAAGAGAAGTATCCTTACATGCTGCAGAACAGTCCCTGGTACTTTTGAAGAATGATAATAAAACACTCCCCATAGATTCCGGAAAAATTAAAAATACTGTATTATTAGGAGATTACGATAATATTGGTTTACAAAATGGAGGCTGGACAATAATCTGGCAGGGTATTGATGATAATAAGTATTGGAAATCCGGCTCCGAATGGAAAAAACAGAGTGGTGCGACATCTATTAAAGATGGTATAGAGGCATTTGTGGCCAAAGACACCAAATACTTACTTGATAAATCTTCTAGCATAGACATTAAAGATATAGATAAACTTAACCCAGAGGAAACGCTTGCGGTAGTAGTCCTTTCTGAAGTTCCTTATGCTGAGTATAAAGGTGATGTAGATAATGATAATCCGCTTTTTATTGATGATCATGCAGACTGCTATACTAAATTTCCACAAAGTAAATTTTTAGGTCTGAAATTCAGTGATGAAATTGCAGCTAAAGTTAAATTATTAAAAGCAAAAGGCATAAAAGTAGTTACGATAGTTATGTCAGGCAGGCCTGTTGTTTTAACTGAAGGAGGAGATAATGCTCCATTGAATAACAGTGACGCTTTAATTGCAGCCTGGCTTCCCGGAACTGCAGGCGGAGAAGCAATTGCAAACGTAATATTTGGCAAGTTTAAATTGAAATCGGTCAAAAGCAAAATAGGTGATAAGGAATATTTCAGTAATACATTGCCATTTGCCTGGCCGAAAAATATGGAAGAAGTAAGAAGCAGTAACTGCAAATTGTTCCCCGTTGGATATGGCTTGACTAATTGAATATAACTTAAATAATATAGAGAATGTGTCAAATCATTTAGCGCATTCTATATTACATCTGATATAGCTTGAAGAGACTTAATTTCTCTGTATGTAACAAAATTAATAAGAATATTACAACTGCTGATGTACTATTGGCTGGGAGGATATAGCGAACATGGCACCTGAAAAGAAAAAAAAGAATTTATCTGATTATGTTAACCCTCTTATAGGGACTAATTCGACAAATAGTTTTTCTTACGGGAATATATATCCGGCGATAAGTATGCCGTTTGGTATGACAGCCTGGACTCCGCAAACCGGAGAAAAGCATGATGGCTGGATTTATCAGTATGACAAGGGACACATTAATGGCTTTAAAGCGACACACCAGCCAAGCCCTTGGATTCGTGATTACGGTGATTTTGCTATAATGCCGGTTTTGAATAAAAAAGACAGCATCCCTACTTCTATTTCAGAACGTAAAACAGCTTTTAATCATCAAAATGAAACAGCTCACCCCTATTATTATGGTGTATTATTAGATAATAACATCAAAGTTGAATTTTCTCCAACTGAACGTTGCTGTTACTGGCAGATTTCTTATCCTAAATCCTGTGAAGATGACATTACTCCAGGCCTGATAATAGATAACTGGGGGGAGGGTAATATCAGCGAGTTAAATTCAGATACTCTTATTGGCACAGCAAAACATAAAACGGGACCAGCGCCTGATAGTTTCGCGTGTCATTTTATTGTAGAAATAAATGTGCCTTTTAGTTTTAACAAACAAGAAAATGGTATTGCTAGCTTAACGTTCCCCCATCTTAAAAAAGATGATATTGTGCAATTAAAAATCGGAACTTCATTTATCAGTAGTGCACAGGCGATGATGAATTTAAATAGAGAAATAGGGATAAACAGTTTTAAAAATATAAAAGAAAATGGGAAAAATATCTGGGATAATACTTTATCAAAAATTCAGATAAAAGGGGCTGAAGAACAGCAGTTATGTACATTTTATTCTATTTTTTATCGGACTAAACTCTTTCCAAGAATATTTTATGAGTTTAATGAAAATGATAAAATGGTTCATTACAGTCCATATAATGGAGAAGTGGAAGATGGACTTTTGTATACAGATAACGGATTTTGGGATACTTACAGAACTGTATACCCGCTGTTTTCCATTTTATCACCTGAACTTGATGCAAAGATCCTTCAAGGTTGGATAAATGCATATAAAGAGGGTGGATGGTTTCCAAAATGGGCAAGCCCGGGTTATCGCGAATGCATGGTTGGTACTCCAATGGTAAATATTATTACAGATGCCTTATACAAAGGAATTAACTCTTTTGATCTAGAAAAGGCTTATGAAGGATGTCGGCGAGACGCTCTTGATTCAAGTGGTGGATATAGTTGGGGAAGAAGAGAACTTGATTCTTACATAAAACTTGGTTATTGCGCTATGGATGTAGTAATAGAAGCTACATCAAGAACACTTGAATATGCTTATAATGATTTCTGCATGGCTCAGTTTGCTAAATATATGGGAAAAGATGAAGATTACAGAATGTTTTCAGCAAGAGCGGAAAACTATAAAAATGTTTTTGACAGCACTGATAAGTTTATGAAGGGGAGATATTTAAATGGGAACTGGGAAAAAGATTTTAATCCTATAAAATGGGGCGGGCCGAAGCCACCGGGAGGGCCGTATACAGAGGGTAATTCATGGCATTATACGTTTGCTGTTCCGTATGATGTTGCGGGATTAATTGATTTAATTGGGGGAGATGATGCTTTTATTGCAAAACTTGATGCATTTCTTGATCCTGAAAACAATAAATTTGAGGTAGGGTATTACAATAAAGTAATTCATGAAATGACTGAAATGGTTGCCTGTGGCATGGGGCAGTATGAACATAATAATCAGCCGGTACACCAAATACTTTACTT
This sequence comes from uncultured Victivallales bacterium, assembly GCA_964625675.1. Taxonomy (GTDB): domain Bacteria; phylum Verrucomicrobiota; class Lentisphaeria; order Victivallales; family GWF2-38-69. Next base: position 4,455 of record CAZVCD010000088.1, read on the forward strand.
GTATAATTATGCGGGTGCACCATGGAAAGCTGCACCTCATATACGTAAAGTGATTGATGAATTACATGGGGCGGGCCCTGATGGTTTCTGTGGAGATGAGGATACTGGCGAAATGGCATCATGGTATGTTTTTAGTGCATTGGGATTTTATCCTGTGTGTCCTGGTAGTTCTGTTCCGAGATATGAAATAGGGACTCCGAGATTTAATGAAGTTACTATTGAATTATCAAATAATAAATCCCTAACCATTCTTGCTAGAAATAATTCTTGTAAAAATATTTATGTTCAGTCAGTGAAAGTAAATGGAGAAAAAATTGAACGTTCCTGGTTAAAGCATGAAGAAATTATTAATGGCGGAATAATTGAATTTGAAATGGGAGCCGTTCCAAATAAAGAGTTTGGAAAAAATTGTCCTCCATCAATGATCTGAGATTTTATAGGATACAGATTAACCTTGGCAATAAAATTATGAATATTGGTTTAATGCACTATAGAGTAGGAGAAACAGATGGTGTTTCTCTAGAAATGAGTAAATGGAAAACTGTACTTGAAGCACTTGGACATAAAGTAGTTTTTATTGCAGGAAATAAAGGTAATACTGAAGCATGCGTTATTTCAGAGCTATCACTTGATAATGAAGAGATGAAAAAAATTCATTATAATGCTTATTATCAACTGAAAGACTATGCTTCATCACAGGAACTGAAATTGGCGATAGACAGACATTCAGATATCATAGAAAAAAAACTTTGCAACATTATAGAAGAGCATAACTTAGGTATTTTGGTTCCAAATAATATACTTTCATTAGGTCACCATCTTTCTGCTGCGATTGCAATATGTAATGCAGTAAAGAAAAAAAATATAAAACTACTCTGCCATCATCATGATTTTTTCTGGGAGAGAGTTGTTTTTAACAATCCAACGTGTGAAATAGTAAAAAATATTTTACAAAATTATTTTCCTCCAAAAAACTCATATGCTTCTCACTTTGTTATAAATTCAATTGCTCAAGCTGTGTTAAAAACAAAAACTGGACTTGATTCTACAATTGTGCCGAATGTATTTGATTTTTCGCAGGACTTATGGATTAAAGATGAATATAATTCTGACTTGAGATCAAAGCTGGAAATAAAGGAGAATGACTTATTTTTTTTGCAGGCAACTAGGGTTACTGATAGAAAGGCGATTGAACTTGCGATTGACCTTATAGATAGGCTGAAATCTGAAAAATATAGAGAGAAAATTTGCGGGAGTAAATTATATAATGGGAAAGAGTTTAATGAAAGCTCTAAAATTTATCTTGTATTACCGGGTTTATCAGGGGAAAAAGAAAGTGCTACAGGTTATAATGACAAAATAATAGAGTATGCTGGAATAAAAAACGTTAATCTTTTGTGGTGTAATGATCTTTTAGAAGAAGCTAGAAGATTGGACAGTGATAATAAGAAATACTATTCCTTATGGGACTTTTACGTAAATTGTGATTTTGTAACTTATCCAAGTATTCAGGAAGGCTGGGGAAATCAGTTTTTGGAAGGATTATTTGCAAAGAAGCCAATGATCGTTTTTCAATATCCTGTTTTTTTGTCAGATATAGAAAAATGTAGTTTTGAATACGTATCGTTAGGATGCTGCTATAAAAAGCTAAAGAATGGACTTGTCTCTGTTAAAAATAATATAATAAACAAGTCTGCAGAAGAATGCATTGATATTTTATTAAATAAAAAAAAATATTATGAAATAACAGAAAGGAATTTTAAACTTGGAGAAAAATACTTTTCTTTAAATGCATTAAAAAATATACTGCAACATACTTTGAATGTATGAAATTTATATTTAAAATTTAATAGTCACATTATATTAATAACTTTTAATCAGGAGAAAATTTCTAAAAATGAAAAAACTTCTATTTAACAAGAAAACGATTCCGTATTGGTTATTAGCCCCTACGGCAATCTATTTCTTTATTTTCTGGTTCCGGCCGGTTATAGGAGCGGTTCTTATGAGTTTTAAAGACCCCTCTGGTAATTTTACGCTGCTTAACTACTCAATGATTTTTCAAAGTGCGGATTTTTTTCCTTCATTATGGAATACGGGTCTTTTCGCTATAGTTTCTGTGACAATAGAGTTTTTCATAGCTCTGCTTCTTGCTATTTTGTTAAATAAAAAATTCAAATGTTCCGGTCTGCTTCTCTTTGTTGCAATGATTCCAATGGCAATTCCGCCTGCGCTCATCGGTATTATGTGGAGGACTGGATTTGATTATTTCGGATGGGTTAACTCATTACTGGCTCATCTGGGGATTATTTCGGCATCTTGTCCGATTAACTGGCTCGGATGGCCTAATGCGCAACTACTTATATTCGTTATCATATTAGATGCATGGACTGTTATTCCATCAGTTATGATCATACTTCTTGCCGGCCTTCAAGGTATGGAGAAGGAAATGCAGGAAGCAGGTTATACTTTTGGAGCCAGTAAAGCTAAAGTTTTATGGAGGATAACTATTCCTCTTTTGAAGCCTTCTATCGTTACAGCAATTATCCTGCGAATAATTTCAGCTATACAGGTATGGATGGTCATTGTGATGCTTATTAACTTTAACAGAATTCCTACGCTTTTATCAAAAGTAGTTTATTATGCAAATCTTGTTCAGAACCTTCCTAACAGTAAAGCGCTTGCTGCTGCATATTCAGTTGTAGTTACTTTGATTGTAGCTATTACGTCTATCGTATATCTGAAGCTGTCCGGAGCAGTCGGTAGTAAAGCAAAGGAGGTTAAATAATGAATATTTATAAAGCATCTAGAAAAGCAACCTTCGCTATAGTGGTAAGCAGTATAATTTTTATTATTTTTCTGCCAATATATTTTGTAGTATCAATGTCCTTTATGTCAAAGCATGAAGTAATGAATTTTCCGTTGAGTATTGTACCTAGGTTTTCATATACTTTAAAAATGGAAAAACCGGAAAATGAAAAAACTGTTGTTTCTTTACAATCATCAAAAGGAGGTGAATATACTTCACTGATTCAATCAGATGATGCGGCAAGAATAAATGGTTATTTAATGAATGAACTTTCACTGAATGTTTCAAAAGAAAAAATTACCGAGCTTATTAATGATGCGTCAAAAGGTAAACCGGTAATGTTCAGTACATGGAAAAATCCATTTTTTAATTATAAAATGTTCTTTCTTGTTTCCAGTGGAGCTTTTAGGGCTCTTTTGACGAGTTTAAAAGTAGTTGTTTTTACAATACTAATATCACTTACTATAGGAAGTTTAGCCGGTTATGCCTTTGCAAGGTATATTTTTAAAGGGAAAGACTTTGCAAAAATAAGTGTTCTTTTTGTAAGAATGTTTCCTGCAGTTTCAATTGCTATACCAATGATTATCATATTGGCTAACATGGGATTGTTTGATTCGCCAAGTGGCCTTGCACTTGTTTATTCTGTTGGAAGTATTGCTCTTACAAGCTGGATAACAAGCAGTATTTTTATCAGTATACCTGTTGAGCTTGAAGAAGCAGCTCAGGTTTTCGGAGCAAGTAAATTAAGAACATTTTTCAAAGTAACTCTTCCGTTAGCTCTTCCGGGGTTGGCTGCTTGTTCGATGTACTGTTTTTTAGGAGCCTGGAATGAAACTATTACAGCACTTTTGCTTACACAGAACAACCCGACTTTTGCGGTTGTAGTATACAATACAGTTTTTGGTCAGCAGGCTAATTTTGGATTTGCAGCTGCTGGGGGTATTCTTCAGGCAATTCCGGCTATTGTATTTACATTTATTATAAAAAAATATATCAACCAGATGTGGGGTGACGCAACAGTCTAATTACGAATTTTTATCTTTCGTATTTCGAATGAATAAAGTGATAACGAATAACTAATAAAATTTTTTATATATAACGGAGATAATATAATATGGGTACAGTAAGACTCGAAGATATTGTAAAAGTTTATCCTAACGGATTTAAAGCTGTAGAAAAATGTAATTTAGAAATTAAAGAAGGTGAATTCCTGGTTTTATTAGGACCTTCAGGGTGTGGCAAAACAACAATAATGAGGATGATTGTAGGGTTGGAGGAAGTTACATCAGGAAAAGTATTTATTGCAGGAGTAGATGTAACAAATACTCCTATTCAAAAACGCAATGTAGGCATGGTCTTTCAGAATTATGCGGTCTGGCCGCATATGACTGTTTATGATAACATTGCTTTCCCGTTAAAGCTTAAAGGTTTTTCAAAGGGGAAGATAAAAGAACTGATAGATGAAGTAGCTGAAATGACCAATATAACAGCTAACCTTGAGAGATTCCCGACTCAGCTTTCGGGTGGACAAAGACAGCGTGTTGCAGTAGCAAGAGCTGTAGCTTTTCAGCCCAAAGTATTTTTAATGGATGAACCTCTTTCGGCACTTGATGCAAAGTTAAGAGAGAGCATGCGTACAGAGCTGAAACAGATACAGAAAAAGCTAAAAGCAACTACTGTATTTGTTACTCATGACCAAGCTGAAGCAATGAGTTTGGCAGATAGAATAGTTGTAATGGATAACGGAATAATTGTTCAAGTCGGTACACCTGATGAAATATATCATGATTGCAACAATCTATTCATTGCTGATTTTATCGGTACACCTCCGACAAACTTTATAGATGTTAAAATCGTTAAAAAAGAAAACGATTTTTTCGTGGAACATGAAAATTTTAAATTTAAACTGGACGCGAAAAAATATAAAACCGTAGAAAACTATATAGGTAAAGAAATTATACTTGGTGTTCGGCCTGAAGATATGGAAATAAGCGGAGAGCAAAAAGGCACATTAAACTTAGCACATATTCTAACAGAGCCACAGGGTAATTATAAAGTTGTCGTCTGTGAATTAGCGGGCAGAAAAATTAAGGTAGTTATCCCTTCAGATGTAGTCGTTCCGGGTACAAAAGTTATGCCTATCAATTTTAAACTGGATAGAATAATGCTTTTCGATAAAGAAACTGAAAATAGAATCAGGTAGCCTGAGTGTATCTAAATATTAAAAAGTAATGCCTTTGTTTTTGGAAAAAGAGCTGAAAGAGAATATTTTTTGTGTAAAAAATATAAGGAGTTAATTGATGAATATTGCATTAAGTCATTTTAGGATAGGTGAGACTGACGGTGTTTCTCTGGAAATGGAAAAATGGAAACTTATCCTCGAAAAATTGGGGCATAAAGTTTATTATTTGGCTGGTAGTCCTGGAAATACAGACGCATATATTATTCCTGAGCTTCATTATAAAGAAGTAGAAAATCTAAAGTTTATCGAAAACGCTTTTGTTAAACTGGAAGACTACAAAGATGAAAATGAATTTAAGGCAGCAATCGAAGCATACACTGAACGCGCGGAAAAACATCTTGAAGAATTTATAAAAGAATATGAGATAGATGTATTAGTCCC
>CAZVCD010000089.1:0-9880 GCA_964625675.1 uncultured Victivallales bacterium
ACGTTGACTAATGTTGTTGGCTATGAGTAAGCTAAAAAGCAAATTCCTATACACTGAACTTCACTAATGATCAGAATTAAACGCCTGAATATGCAGAGAATCCACCATCTACAGGCACAACAATCCCATTTACAAACCCGGAAGCCTTATCATTTACCAGCCATAACAGCGTTCCAAGTAATTCTTCAGGTTCTCCGAACCTTTCCATAGGAGTCTGTGATATAATTTTTTCAGCTCTTTCTGTAAATGAACCGTCTTTATTTCTGAGGAGATCTTTATTTTGATTTGTCTCAAAAAAACCCGGCGCTATCGCATTGACTCTAACACCTACCTTTGAAAAATGAACTGCAAGCCACTGTGTAAAGTTGCTTACGGCGGCTTTTGCACCACTATAAGCCGGGATTTTGGTCAATGGGCAGAAAGCATTCATCGAAGATATGTTAATAATTATTCCGGAAGATTGTTTTGCCATTTTTTTGGCAAAAATCTGTGTAGGCAATAGAGTTCCGATAAAATTGAGGTTAAATACAAAATTAATCCCTTCCTGATCAAGATCAAAAAAAGTTGTAATTTCTTCTTTCGTGTCTAAATCTTCAGCAAATAAAAATTCTTTAGTGGTAGTTCCTTTCGGATGATTTCCACCTGCTCCATTTATCAAGATGTCACAGTTCCCGAGCTTTTCAGAAATTTCCAATTCAGCCTGTTTCAAACTTTCAAGCTTTAGTACATTAGCTATAACACCTATTGCGGTTCCACCATTTCCATTGATTTCTTCAGCTACTCTATCAATAGACTCCTGGTGCAAATCAAGAAGTGCAACTCTTGCCCCACACTGAGCTAATGCTTTAGCCATGAAACTGCCTAAAACACCACCACCACCTGTAACAACCGCAACTTTCCCTGTCAAATCTGTTCCAAATAAGTTATTCATTATCTGTACCCTTTACCTTTGAACTCTTCCCGAAGCATCACCACCAACTAGTGTTTCCACTTCTTCCCTAGACACTAAATTAAAGTCACCCGGGATAGTGTGTTTTAATGCTGATGCAGCAACAGCAAATTCAAGTGCATCTCCCATATTTTTCCCGTCCAGTAAACCACAAATCAATCCACCTGCAAAAGAATCACCACCACCAACCCTATCTACAATTCTTATATCATACTTTCTGGAATGATAAAAGTCTTTACCATCATAGATCAAAGCAGACCATCCATTGTCAGATGCGGAATAAGATTCTCTCAGTGAAGATATAACATACTTAAACCCAAATGTATCAATCATCTGTTTAAACATTGACTTATAGCCATCCAACTCCAGATCACCGGAAGTAACATCTGAATTACCCGGTTTAAAACCAAGAACCTTTTCTGCATCTTCTTCGTTTCCGATACACACGTCAACATACTTCATAAGGTTTGTCATTACCTTTTGAGCTTCAGCAGAACTCCAAAGTTTTTTTCTAAAATTTAAATCAACAGATACTGTTACATTATTTTTTTTAGCAGCAATTAGAGCAGCTTCTGTAAGAGCTGCACCTTTTTTGCTCACAGCCGGAGTAATTCCGGTAAAATGAAACCATTGGGTTTCTTTAAATATTTCATCAAAATCAAATTCGCTTACGTCTGCTTCTGCAATAGCGGCATGAGCTCTGTCATATATTACTTTTGAAGGCCTCATTGACGCACCGGTTTCCAGAAAATATATTCCGACTCTATCTCCACCACGAACAATATAATCTGTGTTCACTCCAAAGGTTCTTAAAGAATTTACGGCACTCTGCCCTATTTCGTGTTTTGGAAGTTTTGTTACAAAATATGAATTATATCCATAATTTGCCAAAGAAACAGCAACATTGGCTTCACCGCCGCCATAAGTAGCTTCAAGTATATCTGACTGAACAAATCTGGAATTTCCTGGTGTGGCCAGCCTCAACATTATCTCACCCATTGTAACTACTTTTTTCATTTCGCAAACTCCTTCAACATGGTATTAATAACTTTTGCTCTCTCTTCAATAACATCCCAATAGTGATTATTTATGTCAGATGTTTTTGCTATCCATGTTCCACCAATTGCACAGACATTTGACAGAGAAAGAAAGTCAGTGAAATTTTCACTGTTGATTCCTCCTGTTGGACAGAATTTTACATCACCATAAACACTTGAATACGCACTTAAAGCTTTTGCTCCACCTGCGATCATAGCCGGAAACAGTTTCTGTATTTTAAAACCATATGTCATAGTTTTTAAAACTTCACTTGATGTCATAACGCCGGGTAGGTAGGCCATTGTAGACTCCGCGGCATACTGCAGCATTTGATCTGTTCCGCCGGGAGATACTATGAAATCCACTCCAATATCCTCTAATTCTTTAAATTGGTCGGTATTTATAACAGTTCCAGCTCCAACTAGAATATCAAGGTTACTTTTTCTAAGTAATCTTATTGCATCAATTCCTTCTTTTGTCCTCAGTGTAATTTCAATAATTTTGCAGTTACCTGCAATTAATGCTTTAGCTAAAGGAAGAACATCTTCCTTTTTTTCAATAGCAACAACCGGGACAACAGGGTTATCACTAAGTTTTTTCATAAAATCAGCATATGAATACATAATAATTACTCTCCATTATATTTCTCAAGATAAACATTATTTTTGTCTTTTTGTTTTATCGTGTTAATTAATTTCGTTGACTATAAGTGTGTTGAAAAAGCAAATTCCTGTACACTATATTTATTATAAATTTAGTTTTTCTATTGCCGTAGCAATACCTTTAATCTCCGCAAGTCCTTTAAGCCTGCCTATACACGAATATCCAGGATTTGTCTTTTTTCTTAAATCGTCTATTATCTGATGACCATGATCAGGGCGAATAGGAATTTCAATTATTTTTTCTCCAGCCGCCTTTCTTCTTCTTTCCTCATCAATAACAGCCTTAATTAAGAACACTAAATCCGTACTTCCAGCTAAATGTTCATCTTCATAAAAATCTTTACCTTCTCTCTTAACAGACCTCAAATGCATACAATGAACTCTGTCTCCATATTTCTCAAGTATTTTTATGAGATCATTATCTTCATTTACTCCGAAAGATCCAGCACATAAACATAACCCATTATTTTTGATAGGTACTGATGTTAATAATGCATCAACATCTTCTATGTTGCTCATAACACGGGGTAATCCGAGAATTGGTCTTGGTGGATCATCAGGATGAATGGCAAGATTAATATTTACTTCCTGCGCTATCGGCGCAATTTCTCCCACAAATTTAATAAGATTGCTTCTCAAGGTATCTGCATCTATACAGTCATATCCTTCAAGAACCTTACTAAACTCTTCTAGAGTAAATCCTTCTTCTGCACCGGGAAGTCCAGCTATTATTGTTTTTATAAGTTCTGTTTTTTTATCATCAGTTAAGGTTATTAAATATTTTTTAGCTTCAGCTTTTTCCTTTTCAGTATATCCAATTTTAGCACCTTTTCTCTTTAGCAGAAAAAGTTCAAAAGCGGCAAAAGCTATATGATCATACTTCAATGCTCTTGCGCCTGAAGGAAGCTCAAAATAAAGATCTGTTCTTGTCCAATCAAGAACTGGCATAAAATTATAAGTAACATTATAAATCCCACATTTAGAGAGATTTCTAAGAGATTGCTTATAGTTTTCTATATACTGAAGATAATTACCAACTCTCTTTTTTATATCTTCATGCACAGGAACACTTTCTACAACAGTCCATTCTAATCCTGTAGCACAGTTATTCTTGGTATCCCATTCAACTTCCCTCATCCTTTTCTTTATCTCTTCAATGCTCCATATATCACCATTTGGAATATGATGCAAAGCTGTTACTATTTCATATGCACCCGTCTGCCTTACATCTGAAATAGAAACAGGGTCATTCGGACCATACCACCGCCAACTATATTTCATATCTCTATTCTCTTTTCAAGTTAAACTTGTTTTTTTGTTTTGTCGCATTGTTAAACTTTATTGATTATAAATAAGTCAAAAAACAACTTCCTGCACACTTTAAAAATATATTCTAATATTATTTAGAAATAAGAGTTTTCTTGTAACTCGTATATTTAGCTAATAAAACAAAGATAATAACAACAACACAAAATAAAGGAGCTACATAAATTGGAACTATTTTGGGGAAATGTTCGCCTAACACTGCAGAAGTAATCAGTGAAAGTGCACCACCAAAAGAGCAACTACATGTAATAAAAGCCAATGCTTTAGGAGAAAAGTTTGCCTGTTTAAGACCAAAATCCAGAAGCGTAGGAAAAATAGCTGAGTCACCAATACCAAGAATTATTATTATTAAAAACAGTAATATAGGATTTTGAGTTGAAACGAATAGCAGCAACCCTATAATAATCACTATTTCTGACACTATAATAAACTTATACTCTTTTACTTTTGGAATAATAAGTTTTCCAAAAAACAACCTCCCAAAGGTAACAGTTAGCCAAAAAGCTCCTATCATTATCCCTACTGTTTTGACGCTAAGATTGAGGCTTTCCTGCAAATAGGGTGAAAACCAATATGAAATAATATACTCTGTAAAAACAATACCAACCATTGCAACACTAACAAATACAACACTCAAATTAATAGCATTACTTGATTTCTCTTTAACCTGCCGTTTTACTTTCGTTTTTGGTTTAGTTGGAATTTCGGCTAAATCCAAAATAATCGACATAATAAATACCAATAAAAAAGCAACCGAAGTCATAATAAAAATTGTACGCCAGGTATATATCTGTGCTAGTATTCCCCCTGCAACAGGCCCTATAAAACTTCCCAAACCAACAAAAAAATATTTCATATTCAATTTTTCATCTGTTCGTCCTTTTTTAGCATAAGCGGCAACAATCAGGAAACTCACCGTAGGCACAATTAACCCCATAAAAAAACCACTGCAAAATACCAGTATAGAATAAACAAGCAACCAACTTTGGGAACCAATTCCTATTTGAACAAGCATCATAAAGAAAGAAGAAAGAATTAAGGTCCTCCTACCGCCAAGCCTTTCAAGAATAATACCACTTAACCCATTACCTATAAAAATTCCAACCAGAGTCAATGCATCTATAAAAACTATATGAGACGTCGGTACATTAAAAAATTGTGCAATTTGAGGTGAAACAATTCCTGCAATTGGTGTAGCTATTCCAATTACAATTGCACTCCAGTAACACAAAAACGTTGCCAACCCAATTTTATTATCAGGGATTAACTGAAGAACTTCATCTTTTGAACCTGTGGAGGTTTGTATAACTAAAGCCATTTACTTATCCAATCTTTTTAATAATTACTTTTTCTGAAAAACTATAAAAATATTTTATATGTTTGGCATTTACTTTATAAATTGCTAATAGGTAACAATATAATGTCACCTATTAAAGCAAAAGACAAAAAGGTTTACCTAAACTCTAAATATATTCGTTACTTCACTGCTAAATGATCCCATAATTCATCTAGTGTAATTTCAGCAAGGGCCATTACCCGGTCTGCACCACCATAGTATACCTTTAAGGTATCACCTTTAATTAAGGCACCGCATGAAAAAACAACATTACCAAAAAACCCTTTTAATTCATACTCAGCTTCCGGTTCAAGCAGAGGCACTGAAGATCGGGCAATAATTTTTTCAGGATTATCAATATCCAGAAGTAATGCTCCCAGACAATATCTGTTAGTATAGTCAACGCCATGATATATCTGTAACCATCCTTTAGATGTTTTTAGTACCTGAGCACCACCTCCAAGCTTATTTGAATCCCAAACATTTTTAGTTGCACCCATAAGATGTTTATGGTTACCCCAATGAAGTAAATTGGGTGATTCAGCAAGCCAGATTTCCGGTTTACCAAACTGTTTTGGTGCAGGTCTTGTCAACGCATAGTACATATCATTTATTTTTTCAGGAAATAAACAGACATCTCTATTATCTGGTTCAAAAGCAATACCTATTCTTTTAATGTTTACAAAATCTTCAGTTACAGCTAGAGCTGTCGAAATTCCGAGAGCAGATACAGCTGTATAATTTATATAATATTTATCATCTATTTTTGTGATTCTTGCATCTTCTGTACCAAATGCCTCATACATTGTTTCCGGCTTAATAAAAGGTTTTTCATCAACTGTAAAATTAATTCCGTCCTTTGACCTTGCCATTCTTAAATGAGATATTGAAGTTAAGTAAGCTATATCCCTATCACTCCTGAGAAAAAATTTTCGAGGATCAGAAAAATCATATTTATCAGCATCCTTAATCTTATCAAAAGTTTTTACTTCCATTTGATATTCATTGTCTACTTTCACCAAATGAGGACTCAAAACTATATTTTCATTGTTATTTTCAGGACGTTCTGCAACTCTCATCAACAGAAGAATTTCACCGTTAAATTCAGTAACCGCAGCATTAAATGCACAGACTACTTTAAAATCTTCTCTTGACGGAATTATATCTTCCGGAGTTATCAATGGATTTTTTGGACACCTTATCATTATTTTTCTCCTATTTTTTTCAAATTATCGCACTATCTGCGGGATAAAAAGTCAAATTATTATCTTATAAACACTCAAAACAGGGCATAATATATATAGATGTAAGGCAATTTTGCAAATGTAAACGTTTACATTTGTTGATTATTTATTTCTTTTACTCATTTACTTTGTATATTATAGTAAGCTTACCCCAGACAAAGTAGCATGTACAAGACATTTAATGCAATCGTTTTCATTTCAAAATAAATTTATTTTGAGGCAAAAAAGAAAATCAAATGTTGGATTACAGCAGGATAACAGTCAGCATTCGTACAAAAACAAACTCAAAATTCTATGATACTCTATTTTTTAGCAATTGATGACCTAATTATAATTTGAGATTCAACACATTTAGTAATTGTTGAATCAATAGTGCTATCATTTATTTTTTCCAGCAGTCTTTGAGTAGCATCTTTTAAAATAACTTCTACAGGTCTGTTAATCGTCGTCAACCCAGGGGACATATATTCGGAATATTTTGTATTATCAAAGCCGGCAATAGAAAAATCACCAGGAACAGTCATCTCCTTTTCTATAATTAATTTAGCTCCCCCGAATGCCATATCGTCATTGGAAAAAAATACCGCAGTAGGTTTATCGCCTTTAATATTCAATATTTTACCCATTGCTTCATAACCAGAAGCTAAACTATAATTTCCTTCAACAATAAGGTCTTTTGATAATGAAATATTATTTTCTTTGAGTGCATCAATATACCCTTTATAACGTTCCGAAGCAGAAACAGTCCCTTTTTTTCCCTTTACAATAGCTATTTTTCTATGTCCCATTTTAACAAAATAGTTAATAAGTTTTCGTACAGCATCTCTTTCATCAGAATGAAATGTATCTATTTTTATATTCTTTAGAACTCTGTTTATAATAACAGTAGGAATTTCTTCTTTCATCAAATGTTTAATAAACAAATCATCCTTATCTGTCTGAGTCACAATAATAATTCCAGCGAAGAGCTTACTTGTTATTGTTGAAAAATCTTTATAATCGTTGATACTTCTAATGACCAAATGATATTTTTCTTTTATCATTTTTTCAACAGTCAAAGAAAGTTCATAAAAATAATTTGAAGTTAAACCAGGATCAAAGGTTGTAAAAAAAAGTCCAATATTAAATGATTTATTCAACACAAGACTTTTGGCAAAACTATTAGGTATGTAATTATATTTTTCAGCAGCAGCCTTTACCTTATCCATAGTTTCTTTTTTTATTAAACTACTATTATTAAGAGCCCTTGAAACAGTAGCCACAGAAACACCCGCCGCCTTAGCTATATCTTTAATTGTATATGCCATTAACTTTAATTACTCCTAATTATTGTAATAACTCTTTAAAACATGCTATCTTTCAACATCCCAGTTACTTAGAAAACAACAAATATTATACAAGATTTGACATTATCAATAACTATGTCTATAGTGTAGTACTATTATAGAGTTTTTGCTACCTGGTTTCAACTAACGTTATTGTCAGCTAGACCTCTCCAAACTTTTGCCCAATAGCTCAAAACACATTCTCAATAGGATTATTGTGTATTGAAAATTAACTTAAAAAAGAAAGAAAGAAATGGAAAAAACTAGAAACAGTGTTGATTGCACTTATGAACAAATCATTTATAGAAAAAACTGCCAGAACGATTTAAATAAAAAGTCGAGCGTCAATGTAAACAGCTACATCTCAGAATGCATATATGGAGCTGACAACAAACCTGCAACAACGATTTTTCACGGTTTTTAATCATGAATTTTATCTCTTTTGATTGCAAAAAAACAGACACTGTTGTTAACATTCCTACCAAAGACTGCAGTGGAAAAATAATTAGAAAAATGTTTGGAAAAAGCCCTACTGTATTCTATTATGAAACAACAGGAAAACACAAATCCGGTAATGTCTATACAAAATTGGAAACCATAGAATCGAGTACTTTGCGTTAACAAGTTGGTTAGAAGTCAAACAGCGAAGGGTTCATACGCTGTTTATAGACTTTACCAAACTCCTGAGCCAAACTTTTAAGTTCATATTCTCCAGCAATATCCATTAGTTTATCAATATCAGGCAAGCGCATATTCAAATGAGCAGTTGAAGTGCAGCTTTCAAGTTCAATAGATGTATCAAGCGTAATAAGTTCGCGATTCTTTCTTAAAATATCTGCAGACTCGACTATTTTCTCTTTTAATGAAACTTTCTTGATTTCATTAACCCTGCGGATTAACTCATCAATTGAACCAAACTGCTCAAGCAGTTTCACTGCGGTTTTAGGACCAACTCCCTGTATCCCAGGTATGTTATCCGAACTATCTCCAATAAGAGATAAATAGTCTACAATCTGGTCCGGGTTTACCTCAAATTTATTAATTACATTCGAAATATCTCTAACAATAAAACCTTTAATTCTAGGTATAGTAATCAGCATTTGGATACGTTCATCAATAACCTGTGCTATATCTTTGTCGTTACTTATAATCCTTACTGGGTTTTCATTAAAACGACATGCAAGCGCTGCCAGTATATCATCAGCTTCATTACCTTCTTTTTCAAACAGGTTCCAACCAGACGCTTCAATCATTTCTCTAATCACAGGTATCTGCTGTCTCATATCATCCGGCATTGATGGACGATTTGCTTTATAATCTGGCGCAATTTCCAATCGCTTAACCGGTGCTCCTAAATCGAAAATAAAGGCACCCAGATCAGGTGAAAATTCTTTTTCTAATGTTAACAGGAATCTACCCATCGCATAAATAGCATTTGACGGTTTTCCCTCGGATGTACTTAAATCTCTAACTGCATGATACCCACGATAAATATGGGCATACGCGTCTACCAGATATATTGTATTGCTCATTGATTAATCTTTCTTTATTGAAAACAGTATATTTTATTATATTATTATTAATCGCGATAAGATCATTGTTAGTTATTTACAGTATTCCCATCGGTTGGTAATTAGATGTAACATTCAAAACTGACAATACACACTTTTTTTATAAGTTATTATTATATTCTTTTCCTTTTCTGGTAAGCTTATAACGAGCTCCAATACTACTTTTTGACTCTAGCTTTATATAATCTTTTTTTATAAGCATATCCAAATCATCCCGTAAAAAGTTTCTATCAGGCAAATCTACAGGGCTCTCATTTATTGTTAACATTGGCTTTCCTTTGCTATCTGATAAAGCACCAAACTAAACACCTTTACTCTTTTGTAATTTTTTCAAAACAAATTTTGCCTGTTCACTTAAATCGTTTTCTTTCATTTTTTCTAGATATTCAACAGCCTGTTCTGTTAATAAATAATAAGTATTACCTTTTG
>CAZVCD010000090.1:0-1430 GCA_964625675.1 uncultured Victivallales bacterium
GTTCACGCTTTAGCGTGCAAACATTATTCTTTTCAGCCTAAAGGCTGGACTCCAATAAAAAAAATAAATTTAATTTAGGAGTTTTGCAAGAACCTCAATAATATTATCTTAATTTTATAAAAACTATTTATACCAAAGGTATTTTGGGTTTATTTATGGACTTTTTATAATCGTTTTTTTTATTGTTTATCGAAAACCGGTTTGCTTTGAGTATAACTAGAGCTTGTCTGAAAAGGTTTTCAGACAATAGTGAGCAGTGAAAAGTAATCAGTTTTTTAAATACTTCTGTTTAAAAAACTTAAATAAACCGCAGAGAGCTAGACTGATTACAGATAACTGATAACTGAGCCTATGTGGCTTTTCGCATGGGCTCTAACTAGCCATTACTCTCGAGTAAATAATGGCTAGTTACTTTTAAAATAATCAGCAAAAAATCATTACATATTAAATTTGTTATCAAAAGGAGATATTATGAAAAAAGTTCGCTACGGTGCAGTTATTTTAACCTTAAGTCTCATTATATTTGTTTTTAATGGTTGTGCAAAAAAACCAGTAGTTTCATATAGGAACATAAAAGGTTTTTCTGCCGAAGCAAATCTTCAGCTTAAAGATTTTTTTGCAAAAACTCATAATTATAAAGGTAGGAAAATAGCGACTTTTGATATGGATGGAACTGTTATCGGCCAAGCCCCCCACTATTTAGCAGATGAATCCTTATACGCTTATGCCTTAAAACATCCTGACAGAAAACCCGGGCTGATCAAAGAAATGCAGAAACAGTCCAATACTTCCATACCTTACGTCGCAAACAGAGTCCATTATTTTGCTGGTTTAACGCCTGAACAATTAGAGAAAATCGGAAATGAAACTTATGAAAAAAGTTATAAAGGTAAGTTCTATCCTGAAATTAAAAAACTGATCAATGAACTTAAGAATAACGGATTTGAAGTATGGGTTGTAACCGCTTCTCCGGAATTTATTTATCAGGGGTTTGTATCGAAGGCATTGGGAATTCCCAAAGTCCGCATAGTTGGAATTAAATCAGTAGTTAAAGATGGCAAAACTTCAGATGAGATAATGATGCCAATTGCACAACATGAGGGCAAAGCAAACGCAATTGAATCTATAATTAAGGCTGCACCTCTACTTGCCTGTGGAAACAGCATCGATGATTTTGAAATGATAGCACTCAGTAAAGGATTAAAGATAATTGTTAATCCAAATAATACAGAAAAAGTCGAGCAACTTGGCAATTTAACACTTAAGCAGTATGCTCAAGAAAATCACTGGGTTATTGTGTATTCAAATGATGTATCTGAAAAGAAAAATCCACAGCCTGCCAGCAAGAAATTTAATGTCAGAATTAATGACACAAACAAAAAACAGTAACAATCAATATATAATCTTGTTTTTGTCTTTTTATTTTGTTG
>CAZVCD010000090.1:1530-9872 GCA_964625675.1 uncultured Victivallales bacterium
AAAAAACTGAATACCCAATACCGCAAAGCAGTATAATAATATTATGCCAAAAATTGGCAAAAATAAACTCATAAATGTTTAAAACTATTCCGAAGATATTTTTATTATTTACTGAAACCATTTCGTCTTGGGTATATAAAACCTTAAAACACCTTTAATGATCTATAGCGTTTTAATTAAATTTTGAATCCGCTCAGTTACAATTTTTTCGTAAACATCGAGATCTTCAACATAAAGTTGCGCCACGCCCGTTTTCATTGCCGCTTCAGCAACATTCCGCGCCACTCTTGGCACTACTCTAGGATCAAAAGGTTTAGGTATAACATAAGACGCTTTAATTGGGCATTCCCCATCAAAAACGCCTGCTACCGCATCTTCAGGGTAGGCATCAGACAACACAGCGTAAACTTCACTTGGAATCTTCTCATTCGCAATATCCGCAAGAGCAGCCGAAGCAGCAAGCTTCATTTCGGTATTAATATCAGTCGCTCGAACATCTAAAGCTCCCCTGAATATTCCGGGAAATCCAAGAACATTATTAATCTGATTTGGGAAATCGCTTCTTCCTGTACCTAAAACAGCCGCCCCGGCTTTCAAGGCTTCTTCAGGAAAAATCTCCGGGGTTGGGTTCGCCATAGGAAATATAATAGGTGAGGATGCCATAGAACGTACCATACCCCGAGTAACACACCCCGCCACTGACAACCCAATAAAAATATCCGCACCAATCATAGCCTCTTCTAATGTTTTCGCATCAGTATGTGTTGTTTCAGCAAATCGTTTTTTTTCAATATTCAGATTTGTTCTTTTGCTATTGATTACGCCTTTCGAATCGCATAGGACAAAATTCTCACGTTTTGCACCAGCTGTAATATAGTATTCAGCACAGGCAATACCTGCGGCCCCTGCCCCGTTAATAATAAATTTACAATTTTCAATTTTTTTATTTACAATTTTCAATGCGTTAGTAATTGCAGCTAATGAAATAATAGCTGTTCCATGTTGATCGTCATGAAACACAGGAATTGCAAGATCTTCCTTCAATCGTTTTTCTATCTCAAAACAAGCAGGTGCGGCAATATCTTCCAAATTTATACCACCAAAAGTAGGTTCAAGTCTTTTGACTGTCTCTATTATTTTTCCCGGATCGGTTTTACCGTTATCCAGAAAAACATCTTTTAAACATATTGGTATTGCATCCACATCAGCAAAACGTTTAAATAATACACCTTTACCTTCCATTACAGGTAAACCGGCTTCCGGCCCTATATTACCTAAACCAAGAACCGCTGTACCATCAGAAACAACTGCAACTAAATTTCCTTTTGCGGTATATTTCCATACTGCCTTCGGATTATCTTTAATTTCTAAGCACGGTTCTGCTACACCTGGAGTATATGCTAAAGACAAAGCTTGCTGTGTCTCACATTTTTTTGTCAGTTTTAGCGCAATCTTACCCGGAATTGGTTCGGCATGGTAAGCTAATGCAATTTCTTTGCTATTATTTTTTCCCATTATTATATCCTGTATATTTTAGTTTATTTGCTGTTAAGCAGAATCTCTTTTACATCCTTCGGGGTAACATGTCCGTTTTCTCCAAGATTTCTTCCGCGTTTTTCAAAACGTTTACTTATAACTTCAGCAGCTTCTTCTGCATCAATATTATAGTCGGATAATTTAGTTTTTATTCCTAGTGACTGGAAGTAATCTTCTGTCTTTTTGATTGCCAAGTTTATAGTTTCATCCTCGTTTTTATCATTAATGTTTAAAACGCGCCGGGCATACTGTAAAAGCTTTCCTGCTTTTGCAGTTTTCTTATTTTCCCAAACTCTTGGCTGAAGTATAGCAAGTGTCTGGCCATGATCTAATCCATATAGTGCGGTTAGCTCATGCCCTATCATATGAGTAGTCCAATCAGACACAACACCACATGATATCAGGCCATTCAACGCCTGAGTAGAGCACCAAAAGAAATTTGCTCTTGCATCATAATCTACAGGTTCAGCCATAATCATTGGTGTCTCTTCAATAAGTGTCTTCAGTATTGCTTCTGCCTGCCTATCCTGTAAGGGTGAGCTTACATCAAAAGTAATGTACTGTTCAACTGTATGAATATACGTATCTATGATCCCATTAATAACCTGTCGTTTTGGTAGAGAAAAAGTAGTTTCAGGATCAAGAATCGAAAATTGCGGAAACATATGAGGGTCCATTACCGGGTACTTCTCTTTTATAGAACTATTTGAAATAACAGAACCACAGTTCATTTCAGAGCCTGTTGCAGGTAATGTCATTACACACCCCAACGGTAAAGCCGATTTTATTTCAGCACCCGTTACAATATCCCAGGCATTTTTGCCTTTAAATTTAGCTGCAGCTGCTATAAATTTTGTTGCATCTAAAGCTGATCCGCCACCAACAGCAAGCAGAAAATCTATTTGTTCTTTCTTTATAACATCAACAGCTTTCATACATGTTTGATATAGTGGATTTGGCTCTATTCCAGCAAATTCCAGAATATTATGATTTTTCAAAGCTTTTTTTACCTGATCATAAACACCATTCTTTTTAATTGAACCGCCTCCATATATCATTAGGACTTTTTTATCAACAGGAATCAAATCTGTTAGCTCTGAGATTGTTCCTTTACCAAAAACTATTTTAACCGGATTCCAATAAGTAAAATTATTCATAATTCTTTCCATTTCTATTTTCTATATATCTTTTAAAAAAAAATACGACACAAATCAATCTATTAACTTTTCTCAATTTTACAAATTGCAAGAAAAGAGAAGTGATATAGTTACACCAAAAGCGAAATGATTTTTGGATTTTACGCATATGCAGGTGCTAATAATATTCTTTTGACCTGTGTTTTTCTTGGTGCAATCGGTTTTTTTTGTTGACGGCCCGCAAAACCTTGTTTCAGGAGTCCAGGTTTCAAGGATTACCGTTCCGGAAGCAGTTGCAACAGCAAATGGATTTGCCGGAATGTTTGGATATGTTGGAGTTGTAGTTTCGGGGGTTGGATTTGCTGCAGTAACTGAAACATTCAGTTGGCAAGGAATGTACGGACTGTGCATATTATCCTGCGTAATCGCAGGCGTATTTGTACTATTTGTATGGGAAAAAGGAGGATGTCGACAAATATAATAATATTAAAAATTGATTTTTAATGTTACCCGTTATTGCGGTTTTCGCAGCCACGCATCAACAAACTGGTCTAAATCACCATCCAAAACGGCACTTGTGTTACCTGTTTCAGCACTTGTTCGTAAATCTTTAACCATTTGATATGGATGAAGAACATATGATCTTATCTGATTTCCCCATCCCATTTCAGTTTTTTCACCACTAATATTTGCTGCTTCTTTTCGTCGTTCTTCCTCTTTCAAAGCAAACAATTTAGCCTGCAGCATCTTCATGGCAGTCGCCTTATTCTTATGCTGAGACCTTCCAGCTTGGCAAGCAACGACTGTACCTGTAGGAAGATGAGTAAGTCTAACCGCACTATCTGTTTTGTTTACATGCTGTCCGCCTGCACCGCTACTCCTATATGTATCTATTCTAAGTTCTTTTTCATCTATTTCACATTCTTCTCCATCGCCCAGATCCGGAATAATCTCAACTGAAGCAAAAGATGTATGCCGCCTTGAATTACTGTCAAATGGAGAAATTCTTACCAGTCTGTGTACTCCACGCTCTGCTTTAGAATAGCCATATGCAAATTCACCTTTAACAAGTAGGGTCACGCTTTTTACACCAGCTTCATCTCCCGCCTGAAAATCAACAACCTCCTCTTTCCAGTTCCTTCGTTCAATCCAGCGCTTATACATCCTTAAAAGCATAGATGCCCAATCACATGATTCAGTGCCGCCTGCCCCGGCATGTATAGATAGATACGCATCATTTTTATCATATTTTTCTGAGAGGAAACTCAACAGTTCTGTTTTATCAAGAGCTACAGACAAGTTCTTCCATAGTGCTTCAATTTCAACCAGCGTAGACTCATCTTCCTCTTCAACAGCCAATTCTACGTATGCCGCAAAGTCTTCAACATCTCTGACCAAAGATTCATAACCGTCAATAATACTTTTAGCAGAGCTTAGTTCAGACATAGTTTCCTGAGATTTTTCTCTGTTATCCCAGAAATCAGAGGCCAACATCTCATTCTCAATTCTTTTTCTTATTTCATATTGAGAATCCAGTTTTAAATATTTTTTCAAATGCGCTAAACGGCTTTCCGCTTCTTCCGCGCACCTTTTTATTTCTTCAAATGTCATTATAAATATCTCCAAAAATATTAGTTGTCAATTAAGCTTACTCAAGTGTCATGTCTTAAAAAATCAAAAATAATAATGTAATCTTTTTAGTTTAAGATTGACATATCTAATTTGTTATACTAAAATGAAAAATATAATTCGACAGTATTTTTAAATTATTAAGATTTTATATTAAATGAATATTTTCAAAAAAACAAGGAGAAAAGCATGTGTAATAGGATAATGGGAAAAACTATTATTACAATTTTAGTTTTCAATATAATGGTATTGCTTTCTGTTTATGGGAATGGGAATGTTGATATTGTTAAAAGTTTAGAATCAATTGCAAATAAAGGTAATACAAACGCCCAACTAGACCTAGGTGTAATATATTTTTATGGAATATATACTTCTCAGGACTACAAAAAAGCGTTGTCTTGGCTGGAAAAAGCTGCTAAAAATGGATCTGCAGAGGCCCAACAATATACAGGAGAATGCTACTATGATGGTCTGGGCACTGAAAAAAACAATGAGAAAGCGTTTGATTTATTTGAAAAATCAGCTATGCAAAACAATAAAAGTGCATGCGGGTATTTAGCCGAGATGTATTATACCGGAGAAGGAACAGCTAAAGATTATAAAAAAGCATTCGACTTTGCTAAAAAAGCATCTAAGCAGAGTTTAAATGGAAAGGCACAATTTCTCTTAGGATATATGTACTTCAAAGGAGAAGGAACAACTAAAGATTATAACAAAGCTATATACTGGATTACTAAAGCCGCAGAACAAAGCTGGCTTGCTGATGCACAGCTGTTGTTAGGAACAATATATTATAAAGGTGAAGGCGTTCCCCAAAATAATAAATTGGCGTTACGCTATTTAGACGCTGCAGCAATGCAGGAAAAAACTGAGGCACTAGTATTACTAGCCAAAATGTATTACAAAGGAGAAGGACTTCCCCAAGACAAAACCGTTTCAATGTTTTTATTGAAAAAAGCTGCAAAAAGTGGCAATAAAAAAGCAAAAACGCTATATAAAGAATATCGTCTTGATAAATAAACTACTTTAAATAAAGAACAAAAGGAGTAACAAATGAATTTAACTAATAAGAAGTTTCATGCAAAGTCAATATTAATTTTAACTGTAATTTTACTATGCCTGGGTCCAGTCAAAGGAGTTTCTGATGACTCTCTTCCCAAGGGAGCTGTACCAATAATAACTGCAGTCGAAGGCAATATAACTTATTATGCTAAAACCGGCGATAAACTAGAAAAAGGAGAGCCTCTATTCTTTGTCAGAGCAAATGATTTTCCTATAGAAAAGATAAAACAGTTAAAACAGGATATTGCATACTATAAAAAAACATTTGATCGTAAAAGGAACTTAACAAAAACACACTCTATTTCTGTACAGGAAATGGATGATGCATGGAGAGATTATCATAGCTCATTAAATGAGTTAGCAATAGCTGAACAACAAACTAAATGTGGGTTCTATACTGCACCGTTTGATTGTGAAATTATCAGATGTGAAGTTCCTTCTACCAGTGGAATAGGCGACGGTAATCCTGCAATATTCATTAAAGAAATACCTGCTACTACAAAATAGTAATTAAAAAACCATCTAGTTTTATCAGTAAAAAAATATCCCAATTAAATTTGTGTGCGATAAAAAACTTTTGATAGTCTTGGCTAATAAGTTTAATTGGGTTAGTATGGTAAACTTAATTCGCTGAACCTTAAAAAAACTACAGAGAATTTGCTGGTTATATCACTACACTTTTTGTCAACCTTTTTTTAAAGTGATTACTGGAAGAATAATTGCAAACATGAGTAAAAAAAACATATAAATATAGATAACCTTCCCATTTCTATGGATGTTATAACTTAAGGAGAAGATAGTAATGACAGGATTTTTAATAGCATTGTCTCTTGTTATATTTGCAGGTTTAATTAATGGTTCATTTGCTACACCTTTAAAATTTGTTAAAGAATGGGATTATGAAAACAGCTGGCTTATTTTCGGCCTTTTAGCTTTTTTTATTTTACCATTAATTACTGTATTTCTCTTAGCACCTAATGCCTTAATGGCATTTCGTTTTTTGCCAAACAATAAGATTCTCGTAATTATATTAGGAGGTCTTATTTTTGGGATTGGACAAATATTTTTAACAAAAGCATTAGACTTGATAGGCATAGGTTTAACTTTTATCATAAATATATCAATCGGTGCAGCTGGCACATCACTTTTTTCACTATTTTTTCAAACTCAAAGTAACTCCGCATCTGAGCACTACAATGTCTTTAGAACCATTGCAGTCTTTGTTTTTTTAATAGCCATAACGATAGCAATAACCTGTAAAATATTATCTAAAAAATCCTCTACAGAAAAAAGAATAACCATGGTAGATGGATGTATTTTTGCTATAATTGCAGGTGTAAGTACTGTAGGACAGGGATTAACCTATATATACGTTAATCCTTCAATTAGTTCTATCACTGAAAGTGTATACCATATAGATGGTTTAAGCTCAAATATCATATGTTGGGTATATATTTTCATTATAGCGTTCATTTCGTATTTTTTTTACTTTTTATATTTAAATTATAGAAACGGCAGCTTTTCAAAATTTTCCTCCAAAGTTGCTGGTAAAAACTTTTTTTTAGTTCTTTCGATGAGTATATGTTACTGGTTATCTATTGTTTTCTATAGCAGAGCTGCAAAATTTGTGGAAGAAGTAAATCCGATTTTTTTGGTTTCCTTATGGGCTGTATTTATGATATTTATAGTTGTAGGGGCTATAGCTTGGAGCCTCTCCCTGAAAGAGTGGGAAGGTGCAAGTAAATCTACAATATTACTGCTAATCAACAGCCTAGCCTTATTCATCATAGCAGTAATAATGATATCTTTTAGTATACACTTTTCCTATTTTACACGATAACAATACAGGAGATTTAAGTAATGACATCTATAACATTTATTTCAGCTTTAATACTAACATTACTAGCAGGGTTCATCAACGGTTCATTTGCTGCACCCACAAAGTACATGGATAAGTGGAAGGAAGAAAATATTTGGCTTGTATTTTCATTCTTTGCATTTTTTATTTTTCCATGGTTTACATTTTACCTTTTTTCACCGACGAATATTTTATTTTTTCAATATATTCCAGG
The DNA here is from genome assembly GCA_964625675.1 of uncultured Victivallales bacterium. GTDB lineage: Bacteria > Verrucomicrobiota > Lentisphaeria > Victivallales > GWF2-38-69. The sequence goes on from CAZVCD010000090.1 coordinate 8,966, forward strand.
TAAAGTCATTTTCTTTGCTATACTGGGAGGACTTACTTTCGGAATTGGCATGGTCTTTTTTTCATTAGCATTTAAGTTTATTGGAATAGGCATAAACTTTGTAATAAACATTTCAATGGGAACAGCCGGGGCAGCTTTGATTCCTCTTCTATGGGAGAAAGGTTTGATTTCATCTATTTATGGTTTATTTCAGATTACAGGAATAATAATTTTTGTTTTTGCGGTTTTACTTAGTATTGTGGCAGCATCAAACAGAGATAAAAACAAGATGAAAGGTGCTGACAAAAAAGAAGATACAAAACTGAGTTATTTATTTATCGGTGTAATTTTTTCTATTATTGCAGGCGTTGGATCAATCTGCCAGGGGCTTTCATATGCTTATGCGAATCCGATAATTTCTGAATTAGCCATCCAGCAAGGGGTGGACAACCTGGATGCCAGCATAGCAACATGGATAATTGTTTTTACTGCAGCAGGTGTTCCTTATTGCTTGTATTTTGTTTTTTTGTGTTGTAAAAAGAAGACATTGAATATCATCTTTAAGAGTTCTCATTTCAAAGAATATTTTTTCTTGTTCATAATTATGGGGTTCAGCTATTGGGGATCTATTGTAGTATTCAGCAGAGCTTCAAGTTTAATTGGTGGAAAGCTTGCACCAACTATTGCATGGCCTCTTTTTATGGTTTTTATAATATTATCTTCTAATTTCTGGGGATGGATCTGCGGTGAATGGAAAAATGCAGGCAGTAAAGCGATCGTAAAAATCTGGTTTAGTATTCTCCTCTTTACTCTTGCAATAATAGTCTTTTCTTGCAGCGCATCATTAAAGCCTTAAAAATCCTGTTTTTCAATGGAGGTTCTTGCAAAACTATATTAAAAAGTTTATTAATTTTACTTTAAAAAGAAA
>CAZVCD010000091.1:0-9856 GCA_964625675.1 uncultured Victivallales bacterium
AGGTACAGATCGCATCTGCCGGATTTGGAACCATGAAAATCTACTTTCCGGGGTTAGGGCTTATTGTTTGTATCATATTAGTCTATCTATGTGGGTTAATTGTTACAACTTTTATAGGTAAATGGTTATGGAATAAGGTTGATTCACTTTTCAATTCCATTCCGGTTGTAGGTCAGATGTATAAAGGAATTAAAGAGATTTTAGGCTATGATACAAGTACCGAAACTGTATTTAAACAGGTTGTTTTACTGCCTGCTTATGGAGGCTGTGGAGAAGAGCTTGGTTTAGTTACTAATTCATTTACCAAAGACAATGTTAATAAAATTGAGGTTTTTGTTCCTGGTAGTCCTGCTCCAACCAGCGGTCGTCTTGTAGTTATTGATAAGGAAAAAGTCAAAATACTTGATACAAATGCATCTGAAACTTTTAAAACCATGATTTCTATGGGTAAAACGGATATGTTAAAAGATAACTTTATTAATTAGGTTTTAGGTTTTAGGGGTTAGGGGTTAGGGGTTAGGGGTTAGGGGTTAGGTTTTCTTGTCGAGTCGTAGCTCGATTAGAGCGAAGACTGAAGGGGTTAGGGGTTAGGGATCGCCCTACCATCGGCGATTTTGCAATTACCTCATTAACCTGAATAATGGATAAGGTTATCATAAATTGAGGTAAAATCCCCAAAATAAGCTCTAATTTTAAAATTTTTATCCATTATGCGGGCCGAAATAATAGATGTATTTTATCCATTACTCAGAGACTAATTAAAATAATAAATAATCGGAATAATTATGAAATTAGAAGACAGAAAAGAAAATATATATACGACCCACAATGGGTTAAAAAGAGATTTTGATGAAACTAAGCTTGATGAAATGATAGAATTACTAGAAATAGTTAACGATTCTTATAATAAATTTTATGAAATTTCAAGAAAAGCTATATTTAGAAAATCAAGATCAAACAAAATATTAACTATTGGGGCTTGTCTCTCATCCATAACGACTGAGTTGGAAGACATTAAAGCCGAACTAGAACTCGATTGATAGAGTAAATTTCTAAGATATAAAAAATAGTTTTTGAACATAAGTATCCGAAAAATACAGAAAAGTTTTATTAATGAATAAAGTTTTAACGAAGCAATATATAGGGTCATGCACATTTATTTTAATAATGATAATTGCTTCTCTGTATTTTAATATATTGGCATTGACAACACCATTTTTGACTATTCATCGTATTGCCGAATCTAATGAAATTTACAGTCTTTTTGGTGCCGTAAAACTTATGTGGGGATATAAACTTTATCTTATTGCAATTTTAATTGTAGGTTTTTCTATAATTTTTCCTTTTGTTAAGCTTATTGCACTGTTTAATATTTGTTTTGTTATTAAGAAACCCAAAGTAAGGCTTAGAATAATAACAATAATAGAAGCACTTGCTAAGTGGTCTATGTTGGATATTTTTGTTGTATGCATTTTATTAGTATTAACGAACAACCAGATATTTATTTCTTCAGAAGTTAACATTGGAGTATATTATTTTTTACTCGCTATTTTTATTAGTATTGTCACTGCTATGCTTGTTGATTCCCTATGTGAAAAAACTTATCCCGTTTCTTATGAAAAGGTAAAGGCTAGGCGGAAGTTTATAGCAGAAAAATTTACAGTGTTTGAGAAAGCAGCAACGGTGATTTTATTGCTCACAAGTATGGTCTTTTTTATTTTTGCTATTTCTGATAATTATATTCAAGTTTCAGATTTTTTTCTGAATAAGAATTCATATTCTATTATACAAACCTGCTTATCCCTTAACCTGCTTTCACCGATTTTAGCATTGTTTCTTGGTTTTGTTTTGATTATTTTTCCTTTTACTAAATTTTTTTATATGCTCCTTTTTTGGACTATTCCGTACCATTCTACTTTTCACATTAAAATTTCTAAATTAATTCTCAAGCTCCCCAAAGTTATGATGCTGGATGTTTTTTGCCTCGCTCTACTATTGTTTCTGATGGAAGGCAATATAATTATTTTAACAGAAAGTAGAACGGGGTTATATATGCTTGTCTTGTATGTATTTATCTCTTTATCTCTTCCTTTGTTTATTAAATATTATGCAAGAACTAGATATTATTTTTATAAAAAGCATACAAGTTAAACTTGTACGCTTTTCTTTTAATGGAATGATACTATAAAAAATATTATCTTTCTAAGTCTATTTGAAAGTAACATCCCCAAATACTCATTTATTCTCAGAGTTACATGTTAGTAAATCGTGATAGATACCAGGCCATGAGTTTGGTATAGGAACTGCACCAACAGCTTTTCTATAGAATTCAGCCGGCCCTACTGCACCAATGGCCGCGTACCCATATCCTTTAAGCCTCATATCTAGCAGACAGGCCATTAATAGTGCCTTCCCCGTTCCTTTTTCACGGCATTTTTCTGAAACTCCTGTAGGACCAAAAACCCCCAAAGCAGTAGCATCATAACAAGCAAAACCGACAATTTTATTTTTTATCGTAGCAATAAAACATGATTTTGGTGTGTTATAAAATGCGCTCTCGAATTCATCTTTCCATCCTCCTCCAAACTCTTTTTTTATCCATTCATATATTGTTGATTTTTCAGGAGCGATGGGTTTACGTATTAAAATCCCTTTTTTCCCCTGTTCAGAGAGAAAATCCCAATCATTATTTAAATCGTAGAGTTTGACAAGCATATCTTGAGGCATCGTTGAATTTCCTTCGAGTTACTATATGTATATTATAATAAAAACCTATTTGATTTTATTATATCTTTTTTTAAGAAAATTCGCAATGATGTAACATAGGAATAGCTATAAGAATTTTATATCGTAATGTGAGGCTATTGTAGTCGGTGCTGATGTTATTATGCGAAAGGTATGTAATCTTGTTTACTGAATTTTATCTATTGAGGAGTAGTTGTAGTTGAACTAAGTTAAAAGCTTTTATTGCTTCATCTATAGAATTTACTGACCGGTTTAGTTTTATAATGCTCCATTTTTGACTGAAAGATTTGTTTGCTTTTTGTTCAATATTTAATATTGGGCTTGGCGTTTCAACCATTACAGAACTGTCTGTGCAGTTGATTTTAACTGTATAATTTTGAGAATAATCTCCTTTAGAACCATAAGAAAACTTTTTGATAAACAACAGATCTTTCCAGATATAGGCAAACCAATCGCTGATCGAGTCTGTAGCAATCCCCTGTTTTTCTCCTAGTGTATGAAAAATAAGATTATCATCAAAAATTTGCAAAGAATTATTATCTTCTGAATTTACAGTCTTTTTAGTTAGATAGCACCATTTATTGGGTAGCTTACTGATAACACTAAGTGGAACAATTACATAGCCATCGGGTTTAAAAAAAGTTTTATTGCTTATGTATAAAGATTTTTGCTCTTCGGTGCTGTTTTCTAAATATTGAGAGATAAAAACATCACCATTTTCAAGGTTCATTCTGTATTTTTGAAGAAACTTTAAGTCCTCGTGCGAGTTAATTGTATTTGACAGCAAAACCGTATTAGGTTCATAGACCTTGTAGTTGCAGTGGTCTTTGAATTTTATACTCTTCTGTTCGTGTGCAGATGTGATATTTATCTGGGCTACCTGCTCCTTTTGTTCCCCTCCCGGGAGGGGATTAAAGGGTGGGTTAATTGGTGCAAGAATATTGTCATCGCTGTAAGAGTATGACACAATCTGTCCACCGATAACGGGGGCAATCTTAATAGATTTGTGGTTGGATGTTACTGTAGTTACATTTTTCCAGGATTTATAAACACCAGTATCTATACTGCTTAATTCAGTGTTGGAAATAAGACATGTTTGACAACATGAAGTACATAGCAGCGAAACAAACGCAGATACTAATAAAAACTGAAATATTTTTAGGTATTGTATATTCAATTCAGATATACCAAAGGTTTTTTTAATTTTCCGGAAATCATTTTGCCTTGGGCATACTTTTAAATATCAAGGTCCTTAACACCCGCTGCATACTTTTCAATATACTCACGGCGCGGTTCAACCTGATCACCCATCAAAAGAGTAAATATTTTTTCTGCCTGAAAAGCATCTTCCAATGTAACTTTGATCATTTTTCTGGTATCTGGACGCATAGTCGTTTCCCAAAGCTGCTCCGCATTCATTTCACCTAGACCTTTATAGCGCTGAATATACAGTCCCTGACGGCCCATCTTTATTATTTGATCAAATAGTTCGTTTAAAGAATTAACAGAAATCAGCTTTTCTCCGTTACTAATGGTAAAGATAGGCTCCTCTCCTGAGTGGAGTAATTTTGTAGGGAGATCATACTTAGCCATTTCTGCAGCCAGGTTTTCACAGGCTTTTGCTTCGTAAACATTAGTTATCTCGATTGGAGAAATTAAAGGCCTATTTTTTCCTATTTTAGGGCTAACATCATCAGTATTTTCTTCTGTATTTTCTTCTGTAATTTCTTCTGTAATTTCTTCTGTAATTTCTTCTTCGATGCCAAGATGTTTTTCTATGTCAGATACAAACTGTGCTTCTTCATCGTCTGAAAATGGATAAAGGTTGGTTATGGAACCATCATCTTCGCGATATGAAACTTTGGCAACTGGGAATTTACCGTCTTTCTCTTTTGCAAAGTAACTTAACGGATCAATACCGTGCCTTCTTAATCCGGAACCAATTTGATTAGAAGTATTAACAAAATCTATTAATTCACGAAGAGCTTCCTTTTCTAGAATTGAACCGGAAAGACGCTTTACTTCAATATCACTACATCCAAGTTCTATCAAATATTTATCAAGCTGTTCTTCTGTATCTACATATCTTTCTTTAGAACGTTTTTTTACTTTAAACAGAGGTGGTTTTGCGATGTATACATAGCCGGCATCAAGTAAAGGTTTCATTTGTCTGAATAAAAATGTTAAAATTAAAGTTCTGATATGTGAACCGTCAACATCCGCATCTGTCATAATTACAATTCTATGATAACGCGCTTTTTCTATATTAAATTCTTCCTGTCCAATGCCGCATCCTACTGCTGCAATTAAAGATTGAATTTCTTTATTTTCAAGAATTTTATCAATTCTAGATTTTTCAACGTTAAGTACTTTTCCCCTTAGCGGAAGTATTGCCTGAAATGAGCTGTCTCTGCCCTGTTTGGCTGAGCCGCCGGCAGAATCTCCTTCCACAATATACAGTTCGCATTTTTGTGGATCTTTTTCTGAACAGTCGGAAAGTTTTCCTGGAAGTGAAAAGCCTTCAAGTGCTCCTTTTCTCTGAACCAGTTCTCTAGCTTTTTTCGCGGCTTCCCTAGCTCGTGAAGCTACTAATGCTTTGTTAATAATTTCTCTTGCTGATGTAGGATTTTCCTCCAAAAACGCGCCAAAAGCTTCATTGACAACAGATTCCACGATGCCTTTTACGTTACTGTTACCAAGTTTAGTTTTTGTTTGTCCTTCAAACTGAGGTTCCAAAACTTTTATGCTTATAACTGCGGTTAGGCCTTCTCTGACATCACTACCTGTCATGTTTTTTTCATTTTTAAGGAGGTTTTTACTTTTACCATAACTGTTTAATGTTCTTGTAAGAGATGTTTGAAACCCGGAAAGATGAGTTCCTCCTTCGATGGTGTTAATATTGTTAACATAGCTAAAAATTGTTTCAGAATAGGAATCATTATACTGTAAGGCTATTTCTACATCTACATCCTCTTTGATTTTGTGCAGATAAATAACTTCCGGATGTAGCGCTTTTTTATTGGTGTTTAGATGTGTTATAAATTCTTGTATACCACCTTCATATAAAAATGTTTCTTTTCTTTCCTGCTCTTCTCTTTCATCTATAAGAGTGATTTCAACTCCTTTATTAAGAAACGCCAGTTCTCTAAGTCTGCTGGCCAGAATGTCCCAAATATATACCATAACAGAAAAAATTGTCGAATCTGCTTTAAAAGTAACATTTGTACCGGTTTTGGAGGTTGAACGTATTTTTGTTAATGGTGAAGTGGTATTTCCGCGTTCAAATCTCATGTGATGTACTGAACCATCTCTATGAACTTCTACTTCAAGCCATTCACTTAAGGCATTTACACATGAAACACCCACACCATGCAGTCCACCCGATACTTTATACGCATCATGGTCAAATTTGCCTCCTGCGTGAAGAATAGTCAATACAACTTCCAGCGCCGGTTTTCCTTCTCCTTCATGGATATCAATTGGAATACCGCGTCCATCATCTTTTACGGTGATAGAGTTATCAACATGGATAGTCACACTAACGTTTGAAGCATAGCCGGCAAGGGCTTCGTCAATACTATTGTCAACTACTTCGTATACAAGGTGATGAAGGCCGCGTGTGCTGGTATCTCCTATATACATACTAGGGCGCATACGGACGGCTTCCAGACCTTCTAGTACGGTTATCTGGTTCGCATCATATTCGGATGAACTTTCTGACGTCTCTAAGGCAGTCACTTGGTTCGCATCGTCTTCTGTTTTATTTGAAACGGTTTCTTCCGGTAAGTTTAATTCTTTTTCTTCATCACTCATTAAAAAACGGCTCCTGTAATAATATACATTATGGGTGTTTATATTGCTATAATATTTGGGGTATGTTTATATACAATATAATATAAACCAATTAAGTTAAAAATCTATGCTGGAGGTGTTTTTGTTTTTGGTTTATTTGCAGGGAGTTTTATCTTGATGAAATTATTTATTTCGAGCTAGAATAACTGATATAAGGAGAATAGCTCCTAACACTCCTGAAATTATAAACCCCACTAGGCCTAACAAGCGGATATGATAGTTTGCCGGAATAGCTTTTGCCAGCATCATTAGAGAGTTACCAATCAATAAAGCTGCCAGTATTATTGCACAGACAATACGGTTACTTATTTTGATAATTGTGCTTCTCATTTTCTCAAATCCAAGATATTCCAGGTCTATTTTGAGTTTACCTTTTTTAAGCTGTTTTAGTAAGATGCGGATATCTTCAGGCATTTCAGCAACTAAATTCATTAGATCATAAAGTGGATCACCCATATTTAAAATTATTTTTTTAATATTAAATCGATCTAAATATATCTTCTTTACATATGGAGCGGCCAGTTGAATAATATTCATGTTGGGATCAAGACTTCTAGCAAGCTTTTCCAGTGAAACGAGTGCTTTCATCATGAGGAATAAATTTGGTCTCATTCGTAAATGATTATCTGCAAGAATTTCCAAAAGTTTTTCCAGGAATTTGCCGAATTCCATATATTTCATTGGCTGGAACAGGTATTCATCTATAATTTCGGTAATACTTCTTTGCAGTTCATCTGAGTCAGGTTCAATGTCATATTGCGTAAATTTTAGAATATAATCAATAATTTTATTATTCTTTTTATTAATTATCTGCATTAGAAGGCCGGAAAACATCTCCCGTTCTTGTTCACTGACAACTCCCATCATCCCAAAGTCTATAAAACAAATTATATTTTCAGGCATAATGAATATATTGCCCGGATGCGGGTCTCCATGGAAGTAACCTTCTTCAAAAATCTGCTTTAACAACGAATTGGCACCACGTTCAGCTAATAGAGACAAATCATATTTTTCTTTTTTTAACTTTTTGACATCTGAAGATTTTATACCGTCAATATATTCAATGACAAGTACACGTGCAGTGCTAATATCTTTATATATTTTAGGGGTATAAATTGTATCGTCGTCAGAAAAACAATTAGCAAAGCGTTCAGTTTGTTTTAATTCTATTAAAAAATCAATTTCCTTTTCCAGGCTTTTTGCAAATTCATTTATGATTGCACTTGGCTTCTGAATGCTAAATTCAAGTATATGTTTTTCTAGCAGCAAAGCTATATGATACATAATCTCTATATCTGTTTCTATTACTTCCTTTATTTTCGGGCGCTGTACTTTTACAACAACCTGCTTCCCTTTATAGCAGGCTCTGTGTACCTGTGCTATAGATGCTGCTGCCAGTGGAACTTCGTCAAAATCATCGAAAAGATCTTTAGGGTCTTTACCTGTTTCTGATTTGATAATTTCTTTGACCTGCTCATACGGAAATAGAGGAGCACTATCCTGTAGTTTTGTCAGTTCGCGGGTATATTCAATAGGAATTAAATCGGGACGGGTAGCAAGTATCTGACCAAACTTAATAAACGTAGGGCCAAGCTTAGCCAGAGCCATTCTGAGCCTAACAGCCTGTGGGATTCTCCCCAGTCTTTCTTTGGAGCGTGATGGGATAATCCTATTACCTATTTCCATAAGAAACTTATCAACACCTAAATGTTCGACGAGATTTCCAAATCCATATTTTACAAAAACATGTAATATTTGCCTAAAACGTTTTATATTTCTATACGAATGTGAAAGGCGTGTTATTTTTCTAATTGTAATCATATTTTCGTATCCTTTTTATATTTTTATATAATTAGAACCTGATCGAAAAGTTTAAATTCCTGAATATCTGCAGGGAAGTAATAAAACAATCTTAACTTCAAGATACATTTTTTATACAAATAAACAAGATTTATAATGTCCAAAACGAAATGGTTTTTGAAAAATAATAAAAATAATGAAGAGTAAAAATAACAAAAATAAACCAAAAACAAAAAATACCTCGGGTATATATTATTAGGTTGTTATTACTTTTAGTTTTGAATTCAATATTTAGTATGCTAAAATAGAAAAGTTTAATATCTAGTATTTTTATCTTATTATCCTTAAAGTTTATGGGGCTATCTGTACTCATCATGAAAAAACAAAACCTTACTGTAGACTTAAATGACAGGTCTTACGAAATAATAATTGCTTCCGGAGGGGTAAAAACAAATCAAAGCTTTTTTAGCTCTTTTGTTCAGAATAAAAAGTGTTTTATCATCAGTGACAGTAATGTTTTTCCGTTATATGGAGAACAGGTTATAGCTAATTTGAAGCAGAGCAATGGAATAATTTCCGGACACTTTGTTTTTCCTGCCGGGGAATCCAGTAAAACATTATCTACTGTGGAAAAGATATACCATGAAACATTAAAATGTGAATTAGACAGATCTTCAGTTATTATAGCTCTTGGAGGCGGAGTGGTTGGAGATATTGCCGGATTTGTTGCAGCTACCTATATGAGGGGAATAGATTTTATCCAAATTCCAACTTCTTTGTTGGCAATGGTTGACTCTAGTGTTGGCGGAAAAACAGGTGTTGATATGCCTGAGGGGAAAAATTTGATTGGCGCATTTTGGCAGCCAAAGCTTGTTGTGATTGACCCGGATACACTGCATACCTTGACAATGAGAGAAATTAAGGGTGGTTTGGCAGAGGTAGTTAAGTACGGTGTAATTCTTGACAGTTCTTTTTTCGATGAACTTGCAGGTGGAATTCAAAAAATTAATATCCTTGATTCTGAATTCTATTCTAAAATTATAGCAACATGCTGTGGTTTAAAGGCAGAAGTTGTTAAACAGGATGAGAAAGAAACTGGATTGCGCGGCATTTTAAACTATGGGCATACGTTTGCCCATGCTATTGAGACTGTCTCTGGGTATGAAAGCTATATTCACGGAGAGGCTGTTAGCATTGGAATGTTAATGGCAGGAGAGTTGGCCTGTCTAATGAATATGATGAAACGTTCCGAGTTGGATAAACTGATTTCATTATGCAGGAAACTTGACCTATGCATTAAGGCTGACGGCCTTGATACAAATGCTGTTTTTGAAGCAATGTCTAAAGATAAAAAAGTAAAAGATGGAAATGTTTGTTTTGTTTTGCCTAAACAAATAGGCAAAGTTTCCATTATTTCTGATGCAGATAAAGGCTTAGTTCTTGAGGCAATAAAGAAGTA
>CAZVCD010000092.1:0-9836 GCA_964625675.1 uncultured Victivallales bacterium
CAAGTCCCGGCATACCGCTTACATCTTCAGCGATACTTATTGCATTTGGATTAGTATCGTGTATAACCCTGTTTGCAAGAGTCATATAAACAAGTGCATCTTCATCTACTGAGTTGTCATAATAGTGATCGTAACCTGCAAATGCAGTACCCAGCCCATGATCATAGTACAGCATGCTTGTAACACCGTCAAAACGGTATCCATCTATTTTGTACTCATCTAACCAAAAACGGCAGTTGGAAAGCAAAAAGTGTAGAACTTCAGTTTTTCCGTAATTGAAACATCTTGAGTCCCAAGCTGAATGGATACCTCTATCGCCGTCATGGAAGTACAGATAAGGTGTGCCATCCTGCAAGCCTAAGCCTTCAGTTTCATTTTTAACAGCATGTGAATGAACGAGGTCCATAATCACAGCTATTCCCTGTTTATGTGCTTCATCAATAAGAGCTTTAAGTTCTTCAGGAGTACCAAATCTTGAAGAGGCGGCAAAAAAACTGGAAACGTGATATCCGAAACTTCCATAGTAGGGATGTTCCATGAGAGCCATAATCTGTAACGTATTATATCCGGCTTCAACTATTTGAGGTAATACAACTTTTCTGAATTCTTCAAAAGTTCCAACATCCTCTTTTTCTTGGCCCATTCCAATATGTGATTCATAAATAAGCGGAGAGTTAAATTTGGGTTTAAATGATTGAACTTTCCAAATATAATTGTCCTTTGGATCCCATATCTGAGCAGAGAAAATTTTAGTTTCATCATCTTGGATAACTCTTCTTGCATATGCAGGAATTCTGTCACCCTCTCCACCATCCCAGTGAACACGAAGTTTATAAAGTTCTTTATGCTTTAGCGCTTTAAGAGGAAGTTTTATTTCCCATACGCCTGTCTGTGGATCAATTTTTTTAAAAGAAAACTTCTCATTTTCCTGCCAGCCGTTAAAGTCTCCAATTAGATAAATTGATGAAGCATTGGGAGCCCATTCCCTGAGAGCCCAGCCGTCTTTAAGCTTATGAAGTCCGAAATATTCATGGCCATTTGCAAAGGAAGCAATGTCCATTTTACCATTAGTTAATCGCTTTTCTGTATCTTCAGCGAGTTTTCTGCGAGTCATAATTTTGTCTTTAAAAGGTGCTAAATAAGGGTCATCAAGTAGTTTAGCTAATTTCATCTTCTGATTCTTCATTACTTTTCTCCTTAAATATTTAAAGTGTATAGGAATTTGCTTTTTAAATTGTTCATAGCCAACAAGATTAAACAACGTGACAAAATAAAAAGACAAAAACAAGATTTGTCTTGTCTAATTAGACAATTTCAGTTATATGATTTACTATATCTTTTAAATAGATAATTCCTATTACTTTACTTCTTTTATCCTTAACTAAAGCGAGAGTTTTTTTGTTTTTTTGAAGCTTATAGAAAGTCTGTTGTAAGTTGTCATCCCAGTTCACACTTGGTATTTTTCTAAAAAATGGTTTTAATTCAGATAGCTTTATGTCAACTGCGTTTAATACATCAAAAAAATTAAGTGTTCCCAAAATATTGTATCTCTCTCCTGAGAAAACAGGAATATTGTTAAAACTTAAATTTTTGAAGGCTTTAAGGCAATCAATGACGGGTGTATTTACAGACATAGATACTATTCTGTGCAATGGAATCATAATTTTTGTTACGCTGACTTTATGTATTTCAAGCGTATTATTTATCATATGATTTTGATGAGCAGAGATTGTTCCGGCTTTACTGCCTTCTGAAAATATCAGTTTGAGTTTCTGTGAACTAAGATTATTTAACTCATAATTTAAATCTGATTCTGATGATTTTGATAAAATGCCTGAAAGATATTTTAAAGAAACAGTGAGAGGCTTGCATATAAATATACACAATGCCTGCACCTTGGCTGTTTTACACATTAGCTCATTGGCTTTGAGCCTAAATAAGTTTTTTGGACTTATTTCAGCAAAAATTAAAATTGGTAGAATAAGTGTTAAGGTTGCTACAATTTCAGCAGACCATGGGATGAAGCCATAAATAAACGTTAATTTTTCCTGAGCAATATTAACAGATAAATAGTAATTGGTTACAAGTAAAGAGGAAATATAAGTGGCAATATTTTGAAATATCAACATTGTAAATACGAAAATTTGTGGATCTGCTAAGTTTTTATAAAGGAGTCTGGCGTTGTTTTTTCCTTTGAAAATATTGTATTGAAGGCGGACTCTGTTGACAGAAAAGCTACCTAGCTCCATTCCGGCAAATAATCCGCAAAACAGTATTGAAATTATAACAAGTAAAAAGGTATACATATTATTCGATCGTTAATATTAGTGTTTTAATTCTTTTATTTTTCATAGCCTCAACTTTGAAAGAAAAATTTTCATATTGAACATTATCGCCTTCTACAGGCAGTCTGCTTAGTAAGGAAGTAACAAAACCTCCAATAGAAGTGATATTATACGTGTCGGAATCTTTAATGTGATAATTAAAAAACTCTTCCCAGTCAGTAATTGAAATACCTGCTAAAACCCTATATTTTCCATCCACAAGTTTTTCTATTGGTGGCGGGGTAGAACGCTTAGTGTTGTGTTGAAGTTCACCTACTACTTGTTTTAGTATCGTATCGAGGGTGACTTTTCCTGCAAGTCCTCCGAATTCATCAACGACCAAGGCAGTTTTGACGTCTTCTTTAATCATTTCACTTAGCAGTTGTGACGCTATTTTTGTTTCCGGAACGAACTTGGGAGTTATGATGTAATTTTCAATTGACTGGTTTACATTACCGGAAAGGCATAGATCTTTTATTCTCACCAATCCAACAGTGTTGTCTTTAGTTTTATTGAATACAGGAAGATAATATAATTTATTTTTTTTTGCTACTGATATACAGTTTTTTACTGTCTCATTCTTAGAGCATTGAACTACATCAACTCTTGGCGTCATAATGTATTTTACTCTTAGGTTTGATAAAGATATGATATCTTCAATCATATCTAATGCTTTCTGATTAATAACACCATCATCTTTTCCCAGCTTAAGAAGCATTTTTAATTCTTCTGCTTTTATATGTTTTTCTTGCTTATTTAAGCGTGGTTCAAATTTGGATGAAATTGCCGTTATCACTATTCTCAAAGGTGTAGATATATATTGCCAATAGCATGTAGGATAACAGATAAATCGCGCAATTGTAACTGGAGTTTTTATGGCTAAAGCTTTTGGAAGTATTTCTCCAAAAATTATAACTATTAGTAGAATAACAGTGCTAAAGCATACCTTGCCTAAGTTGTTGTGAAAAGATTCTCCCAATTCAGATAATAGCACAGTACTGAAGCAGAAGAAAAGAATATTGACCGTCATATTACCAATCAAAACAGATGTGAGAAGTTTTGAAGGAGTTTTAAGAAGATAAAGAATCGTTTCAGATATTTTACTTTTTTCTTCTGTCAGTTCTGCTATCTGGTAACGGGTTAATGAAAACAATGCGGTTTCAGTACCGGAGAAAAAAGCCGATAAAAACAGAAATATGAACATATTTATTAAAATAGTATAGTGTGTTAAGATAATTTGCATTTAGCTTTGATTATAACTTAAATGTTTTGATATTTCTTCTATAATTCTATATGTAGCACTAGTTTTTTTCGTAGAAATTGTAGAGTTTGTTACTTCAGAATGAAACTTTGCTATAAACTTATCAATAATCTGTTTCATTTTTGCTTCTGTACATTCTTCGTTAAAGACGATTTCAGTTAATCCGGATTTAGCATAAAAATCAGCATTAGCATTCTGGTGCAGATCAGAAGCCAAAGGATATGGAATCAGAATTGCAGGTTTATTGAAAAAAATAAGCTCTGCAATGGTGCTTCCACCACTTCTACATATAACGAAATCAGTAGTCGAATACAGTAGTGCCATTTTGTCGCAATGCTCTAAAACAAGATTTTCTACAGAATAATCAGCATAAATATTTTTAATCTTTCCTGAATCATTTTTCCCGGTCAAGTGAATTATTTGTATTTTTTTCATGTCTAATGTGGGAATAACTTCTGGGATAACTCTATTTATTGTAGCAGCACCCTGGCTTCCCCCAAAAACTAAAACAGTTATGAAATCAAGACTTAAATTACTGCCGAATTCATGATTTAGGCTCGTAATTGCTTCTTTCCGGGAAAAACTATTATTTATAATTTCAGGCCTGAGCGGCATACCGGTACAGATGTAATTACATTTTAATAAATTATGGTTAACTGGCGGGAAAGCTGTCATTATAAGCTTGGCCCATCTTGAAAGAAAAACATTAGCCCTGCCTATTTTAGCGTTTCCATCATGGAGAAAAAGAGGAATCTTCATTCTTGCGGCAGAAAGAGATATTGGCACCGATGTAAAACTTCCCATAGCTAATACGGCATCCGGTTTAAATTCTTTTAACAGTTTTCTCCCCTGCAGATATCCACGTAGTAATTTTATAATAAAAACAATAAGTTTTATTGGGTGTTTTGATATTCTGGCAGATTTAACTTCTTTAATTTCAATCCCGTATTTTTTTGCTTCATGAAATTGGTTGCCGACCTTATGTCCTCCTATGAATAGGCATGCTTTACAGTTTTTATCTTCCTGAAAAACTCTCGCGATTGTCAACCCAGGATAAAAATGCCCCCCGGTCCCTCCGCATATAATGGCTAAACGTTTAATATTACTCATATTTCTTCTTGCATATTCGTTTGTGGTTTATTTCGTGTTAATTTAGGGCTGGTTCCGACACGTTTCTTTTTAATACCTCTATAATTTGAAATACTTAACAGGAACCCAACTGAAACTAAACATACAATGATATTGCTGCCTCCATAACTTATAAATGGTGCCGGCATTCCTTTTGTGGGAAATGCGCCGCAGACAACCCCAATGTTTATAATAGCCTGAAGTGCGATCATTGATGAGAGACCGAACCCAAGAATCATACCCTCCTTATCTTTGGCTCTAGTACTGATAAAAACGGCAAGAATTAAGAATGAGATATAAGCCAAAATAAGTGTTAATAAAGCAATAAAACCTAATTCTTCTCCGACAATAGAAAGAATAAAGTCTGTGTGTGCTTCAGGTAGGTATTCTGCCTTCATTCTGCTTTTTGCAAATCCTAATCCTGTCCATGATCCTGAACCGATTGCCAATATAGACAGCCACAACTGGTACCCGGTTGACTGCTGATAGCGTTCAGGGTTTAAAAAAGAAGTAATTCTTACCCAGCGAACTTTGCTATAGTATTTTAAGATTATCGGGAGAATAGGAGCAAGTAGCAACGGCGGAAAGAGAAAACGAAATTTAATACCGGCGACAAATAGGATAATCCAGACAACAGCCACAAGAAGTACTGTCGTACCCAGGTCTTTTCCTATAAGTATCAATAATAAAACGATTCCACATATAAATAGAGGATAAATTAAATGTTTTATTGAAGAATTGATTTGGCGCTGGTGCTTGGGGAGATAATACGCGAGAAATAAAACAATAGCTATCTTTGCTAATTCTGATGGCTGTATATTGCCTATTCCTCCAGGTATTCTTATCCATCTGTAAGCCCCGTTTATGGGACGTGAAAATCTGGCTAAAATCAACAAAAAACAGCTTGCTCCAATAAAATAGGAAGAGTACGGCAGTATCTTTTTATAACCAATAAAATTTACTAAAGTTGCCCCAGTAATTCCTATAAATATCCAAAAAACCTGTTTTACTAATAATGAAGCTCCAATGCTGCCAGAAGTAGTTGAATAGAGCATGGTTAATCCAAATAAAACTAATCCCATAACAATGAAAACTAAAATTATCCCGCTTTTTTGCGGTGGCGTAAAACTTTTTCTCTGAGGTTTTCTATCTCTCTGAGAATGAGAGATTGAAGGCAGCTTCCTCATCAATATTTGCTCCATTATGTTAATTCCATTAAAAATGCATCAATATAATATAGATAATTACTAATAGTTTTCGAATTGAGTTTGATAAATTCACTTAAAACTATTAAATACCATTTTTCTGGGTCAATTTGTCTCTGTTATTTTTACTAAATGCAAAAGAGGCACAGCATATTTCAATACTAATATAACTGAAAATATTTATATCATGTTGATATACAAAATATTAGAAAGATTTGTTTTGTGGTTGGCATGATGCTTGCTATAATAAGAACATTAGAGTTCATTATAGTTTTAAATTAGAACTTAGATATAACAAAATATAAAAACACACAGGAGTAAATGAAAATGGGTAAAATACTTGGAATGGATTTAGGTACAACAAACAGTTGTATGGCCGTAATGGAAAGAGGTGAGGTTGTTATAATACCTAATGCTGAAGGCGCAAGAACTACTCCTTCAATTGTAGCATTTACAAAAAGCGGTGAAAGACTTGTAGGTCAGACAGCCAAAAGACAGGGTGTTACAAACCCACAGAATACAATATTCTCTATTAAACGTTTCATGGGAAGAAAGTTTAAAGAAGTAAATCATGAAATGGAGCTTGTACCATATAAAGTTGTAGCGGCTAAAAATGGCGATGCACATGTACAGGTAAACGACAAAACTTATGCTCCTCCTGAAATTTCTGCAATGATTCTTCAAAAGCTTAAAACTGACGCAGAATCTTACTTGGGAGAAAAAATTACACAGGCAGTTATCACTGTTCCTGCATATTTTAACGATAGTCAGAGACAGGCAACAAAAGATGCTGGAAAAATTGCCGGACTTGAAGTATTGAGAATTATTAATGAGCCGACTGCCGCTTCACTAGCTTATGGTCTTGACAAGAAAAAAGATGAAAAAGTTGCTGTTTATGACCTTGGCGGAGGAACATTTGATATTTCAATTCTTGAACTTGGTGATGGTGTTTTTGAAGTTAACGCTACAAACGGTGATACTCATCTTGGTGGAGATGATTTTGACCTTGAAATTATTAACTGGCTGGCAAATTCTTTCAAAAAAGAAAATGATATTGATTTGAGAAAAGATCCTCAGGCATTGCAAAGATTAAAAGAAGCTGCAGAAAAAGCTAAATGTGAATTATCAAGCAGTATGTCTACAGAAATTAACCTGCCTTTTATCACAGCTGATCAAAGCGGACCTAAGCACTTGACTGTTACACTTAGCAGAGCTAAACTCGAACAGTTGATTGATAAATTGGTACAAGGAACTATTAAACCGGTCAAAGCCTGTTTAAAAGATGCCGATACAAGCGCTGCTGAGATTGATGAAATTATAATGGTTGGTGGTATGACTAGGATGCCAATAGTTAATGAAATAGTAAATAAATTTTTCAATAAAGAATCGCACAAGGGAGTTAATCCTGATGAAGTAGTGGCACATGGTGCAGCTATTCAAGGCGGTGTTCTTGGTGGACAGGTCGAAGATGTTGTTCTGCTTGATGTTACTCCCCTGTCATTGGGAATTGAAACACTTGGTAGTGTTTGTACTAAACTTATTGAAAGAAATACAACTATTCCAACTAAGAAAAGTGAAGTTTTTAGTACCGCAGCAGACAGTCAGCCTTCAGTAGACATTCACGTTCTGCAGGGTGAACGCGAGATGTCAGCTCACAATAAATCTATTGGACGTTTTCGCCTTGATGGAATACCTGCTGCTCCACGCGGAGTTCCACAGATTGAAGTTATATTTGATATTGATGCTAACGGTATTCTTCATGTAACAGCTAAGGATCTTGGAACAGGCAAAGAGCAGAAAATTACTATTACTGCTAACTCTGGGCTTGATGATGACGAAATAAATAAAATGGTTGATGACGCTGAGTCTTTTGCTGAACAGGATAAAGCAGAACGTGATAAAATAGAAACAAAAAATAAAGCTGATTCTATGATATATCAGACAGAGAAACAGATTAAAGAACATGGTGATAAACTGCCTGATGACGTGAAAAAACCTGTTGAAGACCTTGTTGCTAAGTTGAAAGAGAATCATAAGGATGATGACACAGAAGCAATGAAAGCAACAATGGCTGAACTTGAACAGACTCTTCAGAAGTTTGGCGAAGAAATTTATAAAAATGCGCAGGCTCAACAGGCTGCTGATCCTAGTCAACAGGAGCAGGGTGCTCCGGCCGATGAAGAAAAAGCTGAACCAAAAGAGAAAAAAGTCAATGAAGACTTTGTTGACGCTGAAGTTGTAGAAGAAGAAGAAAAAAAATAAAAGTTGGAGTTTTTGGTTTAGAGATTTTCTTTGATCACTAAACCATTAAAAATAGCGTGTTTGAAGAACTAAAAGTCGTAAATAATAAACTAAAAAGGGAAAAAACATGAGTATTAAACCTCTAGGAGACCGTGTTCTGGTCGAGGCAATTGAAGAAAAAGAACAAATCAAAGGTGGAATCTTTATTCCAGACAGCGCAAAAGAAAAACCTCAGGAAGCAAAAGTTGTTGCCCTTGGAACAGGTAAAACTGATGACAAAGGTAATAAAGTTCCTTTCGACGTAAAAGTTGGTGATATTGTTCTTACAAGCAAATATGGCGGAACTGAAGTCAAATATGACGACAAAGAATACAAGATTTTAAGTTCAGACGATATTCAGGCTATTATTGTATAAATAAGGTCTGTATTAGAAGAAAATAATAAAACACAAGTCCCGTTGAATAACTGGGAAATTTAACTTGTTAATTTAGGAGAATATTAGAATGTCAGGAAAACAATTACTTTTCGATGATAAAGCACGCCGTGCTCTTTTGGCTGGTGTAGAAAAATTAAGCAGAGCTGTAAAAGCTACTCTTGGACCAAAAGGACGCAATGTTGTTCTCGATAAAAAATTCGGTTCACCAACTATTACTAAAGACGGTGTTACAGTAGCAAAAGAAATTGAATTTGAAGACGCTTTTGAAAATATGGGCGCTCAAATGGTACGTGAAGTTGCAAGCAAAACTTCTGATATCGCTGGAGACGGAACAACTACTGCTACAGTATTAGCAGAAGCTATTTATCGTCAGGGATTAAAGAATGTTACAGCCGGTGCTAATCCTATGAGCATCAAACGTGGTATTGAAAAAGCTGTTGCAGCTATGGTTGCTGAATTGGCAAAAATAAGTGAAACAGTTGAAGACCGTGAGCAGGTTGCTCAGGTTGCTACTATTTCTGCTAACGGCGACCATGCTATTGGTGAAACTATTGCTGATGCTATGGATAAAGTTGGTAAAGACGGCACAATTACAGTAGAAGAAGCTAAAACAATTGAAACAACATTAGATGTTGTTGAAGGTATGCAGTTTGATAAAGGTTATCTTTCACCATATTTTGTAACAGATTCAGAAAATATGGAAGTTGCAATGGAAGATTGTTTGATTCTTATTCATGAGAAAAAAATCAGTAACTTGAATGATATGCTTCCATTACTGCAGGCTGCAGCAAAACTGGGCAAACCTCTGTTGATTATTGCTGAAGATGTAGAAGGTGAAGCTCTTGCTACTCTGGTTGTTAATAAACTTCGTGGAACTTTAAATGTTTGTGCAGTAAAAGCTCCTGGTTTTGGTGATCGTCGTAAAGCTATGCTTGAAGATATCGCAATCCTCACAGGCGGAACATGTATCGTTGAAGACCTCGGTATTAAACTTGATTCAGTTACTATTGAACAGCTTGGAAAAGCTAAAAGAGTTACTATTGATAAAGAAAATACTACAATTGTAGAAGGTGCTGGAAAACAGGCTGATATTATTGGTAGAGTAAATCAGATTCGCAGACAGATCGAAGAAACAACTTCTGATTATGATAGTGAAAAACTACAGGAACGTCTTGCTAAATTGGCAGGTGGTGTTGCTGTAATTAATGTTGGCGCTGCTACTGAAACAGAAATGAAAGAAA
>CAZVCD010000093.1:0-9698 GCA_964625675.1 uncultured Victivallales bacterium
AAAGAGGGCACTCATATCTAAAAGCTTCCTCTATTCTCAATTCTAACTGTTTGATGATATATCTTCTATTGTACAGTGTTGTAAGTTCATCTGTAATGGAAAGCTTAGAAAGGACATCATTTTTTCTCTTCAATTCGTCAAGTAAACAATTAACCTGAAGCTCTGCAATTTTAACATATAAAAGATTATTAATTCTTGCTGTAAGCTCTTTTTTAGAAATAGGTTTAGTTACAAAATCAGAAGCGCCGGCCTGATAGGCTTTATCCATGGCGTTTTCATCATCTACACCGGTAATCATAATAAATATTATATCAGAGTATATCTCTTTTACTGTTTTACAAAGCTCATATCCATCCATAACAGGCATTACAATATCTGAAATTATTAGCTCCGGGATATTGCTGTCCCCATTTTTTTTAAGATAGTCCAGGGCTTCTTTACCGTTCTTCTTATGGATTACAGTATATCCGAGGTCACTCATCATTTCCATAAGACGAACAGCCTGTGTTGCACTATCCTCAACGAGTAATATGTAACTTTCGCTCATTCTATTTCCTATGCTTAGTTTCTACTATAAATCAGTATATCCTATAATTACCAAATCAACAATCATAAATTATTTTACTTTAGAGTTAACATCTAAAAGATACTTTATTATTTCTCCAGGCGACATTATAAATTTTTGAGCCTCTATTTTTTTAGCTTCTCCGGGCATGCCAAAAACAGTTGAGCTTGCCTCGTTCTGTATAATTGTTACAGCTCCATCGTCTTTCATTTTTTTTAGGCCCTTTGCCCCATCATCTCCCATGCCTGTGAGTAGTATTCCTATTGCAAAACTTGAGTAGACTTTTGATACAGAATTGAAAAAAATATCTACTGAAGGCATTACACCTTTAAAGTCTTCAGGCACAGGGATATTGTTAAGTCTAAAGCTTTTATCTATTTCTAAATTGTAACCTGCAGTAGCAAGGTAAACTGTTCCTGGCTTAATAAATTCTCTATTTGTCGCTAATTTTATTTTTAAATCACATAATTGGTTAAGATTCTTTGATAAAAGTGAATCAAAACCGACACCAATATGCTGAACAATAATTATTGGAAGTTTGAAATTTGCCGGAAGCCCTTTTAGTATTTCGCTTATCACCTGAGGACCGCCCGTTGAAGCTCCGATTGCAATAATTGCCTGTTTAGGCAGAGCAGGGCTTTTGAAGGTTTTGTCCAGTTTAGTACGAATTGGGTGTATTTTTCGACGGGTAAATATTTTTATTTCAGAGAACAGTTTTATGCTTTCTATAATATTTTTTGAAACTGATTCAAAGTCGGGATGCCATGGACCGGGAGGGGTATCTAAAAAATGAAGAGCCCCGCATTCCAGCATAGCTTTTGATACTTTTTCTCTATTCTCTTTAGTTCTTATTGAACTGATTATTACAATTGGAACTGGACATTCATGGAGTATTCTTTTCGTAGTTTCGAAACCATTAATTCCCGGCATATTTATGTCCATGGTCACTATATCAGGTTTTTTTTCTTTTATATTCTTGATGGCTGTTTCACCATTAGAAGCAGTAGCTATATCCTCAATGTTGGGGTCTGAATTAAAAATATGTGTGAGAAGCTCCAACTTAACCTTTGAATCTTCTACCACAATTACTTTGATTTTTTTGTTGTTGTCCATAGTAAACTGTTTTTCTGTTTTATGACTTTGTTACTTAAAATCCCTAAAATTTTATTCGCCTTTGTCGATCACTAAATAACCAAACTATATATTACAGCAATGTTTTTATAGTATCGAGGAGACTTGTTTGATCGAAGTCGCTTTTTACTATGTAAGCATTTGCACCAACATCTGCACCTTTTTCTTTATCTTCCGGAGCAGATCTGGATGTAACTAATACCACTGGAATATTTTTAATTTCATTCGTTGCTCTTATTTGTGTTGTTAAAGTAAAACCATCCATTCTTGGCATTTCAATATCTGAAACCACCAAATCAATTTTTTTTGATTTCAAGACTGTCAGGGCATCTACTCCATCAACACCTGTTTCAACTATATAACCGGCAGATTCAAGAATATTTTTTAGAAGAATTCTGGATGTAATTGAATCCTCTACAACTAACATTGTTCTTTTGCCACTGATAACTGTCTTTTTGCTGTCTTTACCCGATTTTTTTTCTGTTTTAGGTGTAGCCTCTGATATATTTATAGCAGATTTAAACAGGTCATTAACATTTAGTATTGCTACAATTTCGCCTGAATTCAGTATTGTTGCTCCAGTTATGTTTTTGACCTTTTTTAATTGTGATCCTAAATCTTTTATTAGAATTTCCTGCTCTTCAATAATTTCATCAACTTCTAAGGCCATTAATTCGTTTGATTTTGCGATTATAGCCGCGGTTACAAATTTCTTATCCTCTTTGCTATTAGTTCCGTTAAGCCCCAGTATTGAGGAAAGTCTAACAAGCGGATAAGTTGTTTTGTTATAATATATTGTCCTTTTATTTTCAACTGTCTTAATGAGGTCAGATTCCACTCTTACAGCCTCTTCTAAGCTGTTACTTGGAATTACAAAAGTATTCTTATCTGTTTTCACAAGTACACCTTTGAATGTAGCAAGTGTGACTGGAAGAATTATTTGTATCTCTGAATATTCTCCATTTTTGCTGTCAATAATAATTTTTCCGCCAAGGCTTTCAACTTTATCCTTAACTATGGCAAGTCCCAGGCCTCTGCCTGATAAATCCGTAATAATTTCCTTTGTAGAAAAGCCGGAATGAAAAATATACTCCAATATCTGACTGTCTTTAAGCAGGTCCACTTCATTTATAGGAAGAAGATTATTATCAATAATCGTTTCTTTAATCGCATCTACATTAAGGCCTTTTCCATCGTCTTTGACTATTATAAGAATTTTATTTCCCTCGTGCTGAGTAATAGTCAGTTCCACATTGCCTTTTTCATGCTTTCCTGTTTCTTTTCTATCACTTGCTTCTTCAATGCCGTGGTCAATGCAATTTCTAATAAGGTGTACCAGAGGGTCCTTAATTTCCTGTAGAATTCTTCTGTCAAGTTTGATTTCTTCACCTTTCATAGTGAATTTTATATTCTTTTCAAGTTTTTTTGAAATTTCACGTACCATTATTGGGAAAGCATATAGGATATTTGAAAAAGGAAGCATAGCAATTTCTTTCACATCATATAGAAAACCATCCACTATTTTTTCCGTATTTCGCTGATTTTCACTTTCAACATTGTGAAGTCTTTTCAAAGTGTTTTCAATTGATTTGAAGTTATTGTTTATATTTTCAATATATTCCATTACTCTTTCTAATGATTTTCTGCTTTTTCTTCTATCATGTCCTTCTGTATTCTGCAAATCCTGTTTGATATTTAAATAATCAGATGTCATGTTTCCGGATATCTGTTTATATTCGTCCAATGTGTTTAGAGACTCAGACAGTATCAATGTGTGTTCATAAAACATCTGTTTAATTCTAATCATATTTTCAGATTTCAGGAGAAGCGAATCCAGTTTCTTCGAAGAAATTCTTACTGTGTCCTGAGCTGCAGGTGTAATTGCTTCAGTTTCTTCTTTAGGTTCAACAGGTTTATCAGGTTCAACAGGTTCAACAGGTTTTTGGATAGGGATAGATTTTTCATTGGGCGGATTAGTCTCCCCGTCTTCAGGTGTAGTGATTTCGTTATCAGGCATATCAATCTCTGCTTCAGTAGATGTCTCTGAAGAATTTTGTTCGGACTTTGGTGCTACCGCCGCTTCATTGTCAACAATTGTATTTTTTTCATTCGGTTGTTCTTCTTTGGGTGCAACACTGTCGTTTTTTAAATAATCAACAAGTATTTTCTCAGTTTCCTTAAGCTTCTGAATATTTTCTGGAGATTCAATTTCTGAAGAATTTATAATTTTATTCAGTGTTTTGATAAAATCCTGTAAAATGTCAAAGAGTTTTGGAGTTAAATCAACTTTTCCATCTTTTATTTCATTGCAGATATCCTCTACTATCTGGAAGACAGACTCAATGCTGGTTAATCCTATTGATCTAGAGGCTCCTTTAAGACTATGAGCATCTCTGTATACTCCTTCAAAGAGGGGCGTCTGTTCAGATGCAGTGGCCCCCTGTTCCAGTGATATCAGATTAGAGGACATCGAAGTCAGACGTTCTCTAGCCTCCTGTATGAAAACTTTTTTTAGTTTTTTTAATAATTCTTTATCATTCATTGGATGAAACATCCTTTCTTTAATATGCTAAAAGTTTATATTTTAAAATCATCAATTAAGGAGTTTAGACGAACACTGAATTCCTCAAGGTTATCTGCTGCATTCTGAATTTTTTTAGCTCCCTGGGCATTGGTTTCAGTGCTGAGTTTTATTCGTTTGGCTGTATCAAGTAACACAGCTGTATCATCATGCTGTTTATCAAAAATTGAAGATATTTCATCCATACCTTCTGCCAGATCTGAAATATTATCGCTGTGTTTTACCAGTATATTCTTTAAGCTTTCGCTATTAGAAATACTGTTATTAATAAAATTAGAACTTTTCTCAACGGACAAACCTGCGGTATTTGATATTTTCAGGATTCCTTTTATTGATTTTGAAAATATTTTAACACTGTTTTTAGATTTATGTGCCAATTCTTTTATCTCTTTAGCAACAACATCAAATCCCTTTCCGTACTCGCCTGCTTTTGTTGCCTGAATAGATGCGTTTACGGAAAGAATTTTTGACTGAGAGGACAAGTCGTCTATTGATTCAATAACATCTTTCATATTCAAAACCTGCTTGTTAACCTCTAAAAGATCATTTGAAGTGTGCTCTATATTCTCTTTAATTGTAGTGATCTGGTTTGTTTCATAAGATACATTCTCCAGAAATTCAGATTGAATAAAAAAGAGTATTTCTTTGGAGCCTGTTATATATTTAGACGATTTTTCCTTTGTGAAGTCTAATGTTTGTGCAACATCTTCCACTCCTGAGAACAATTCATCAGCTCTGCTTGAGGTTTCAACTGCATTGTTAGCCAGTGCAGTTGCAGTAGTAGATAGTTCTGAAGAAGAATTTTTCACGCTGATATTTTCTTCGTGTATATGTGTCATTATTTTGTGGAGTTTTATTATAAATATGTTGAACCAGTTAACTAGTTCTCTTAATTCGTCATTAGATTTTGACTGTAAGCGTTTTGTTAAATCTGCCTTGCCTTCTGCTATATTTTTCATCATCACTGTTGCAGCGAGTAATGGTTTTACAATGCTTTTCGATAAGAAGTATGAAATGAGAGTGTAGAGGAGCACAAATAATACAATACTAGCTATAATAATTGTACTTATTTTGTATGTTTTAGAAACTACCTTTCCTCTTCGCTGGTCCATCAGTCTTTTTTCATTTTCAATAAAAACATCCAGGTCTAATGTCGCTTCAGAAAGTAGAACTTCACTATCGATCACTCTCTTTTTGTGGGCTTCTAAGTTATTTATATACCTTTTATCTTCTGAATTAATTTCAACATTAGCAATGTTATTTTCCCAGTTAATAACTTTTAAATTGATACTATTTACCAGATTTTTTTGATTAGGAGTTCTGACCTCTTTTAATAAAAAATCAAGATTTTCCTTGATTAGCTTTTTGTTATCATTGTATTTTTTTAAATGAAATTCATTCAACAGTAGTATGTAATGTTCTTCGTTTGCCTCAAGCTTATAAATATAATTTTTAAGCTGAAGAGAGTGCTGAATCATTTGGTATGTATGATCAACACTCTCAATTGTTGCCAATAACTGCCGAATACCAAACCAGGATACTATCCCAACAGCTGATATAAAAACCAGTGAAATTATACTCCAAATTGTTAATTTTTTCTGTAGTTTCATTGTGATTTAGTGATCGCCAAAGGCGATTAAAATTTAGTGATTTAAAATCATATAACAATTAGCCGGATTTTCACTATTCTTATTTGTTAGATATTAGTGATGCTATTGGTATTAAAATGGTTATAATATTGGTTCCGATGTCGACATCAGGGCAGACATCAGTCTTCGCCTAGGCTACGCCCGACAGGCATATGTCTGCCCCTACATTTTCTATTTTTCTGTTTTTCCTAGTTCTGTTTTTTGGGTTTCTTCTTTTACCTTTTCTATCTTTTCTTTATGTTTATCGTCTATTTTAAATTCACTGGCCATTGACTTGAGCTTTTGCCCGAGGCTGTCAATAGATTGCGCAGCGGATTCCAGTTGTTGTGTACCGTTAACATTCTGTTCAAGTGCTTCTTTAATATTTTCCATTGTAGCCGCAAGCTGGTCCATTCCGGAAACTTGTTGTTGACTGGCTGCCGCGATTTGAATTGATGCTTCGGATGTTTCTTTTATATTAGAAGCAAGTTCATTTATGGCACTACCGGCAACTGAAGAAAGATCGAGCCCTGTTTTTACAGCTTTGCTTCCTCTTTCAGTAGCTAGAACCGCAGCACTTGCTGCTTTCTGAATATCTGTCAGGATAGTACCTATCTGCTTGGTGGCTTCCTTGGACAAGTCTGCAAGATTTTTTACTTCTCTTGCGACAACTGCAAACCCTTTTCCGTATTCACCGGCTTTGGCGGCTTCAATTGAAGCATTAACAGATAAAAGGTTTGACTGATCTGACAGGCTGTTAACGGTCGTGATTATTTCACCAATGTTTTGTGTTTGTTCTCCAAGTTTAATTGTGCTTTGAGCTATATACTCCATCTCCTTATTGATATTATTAATACCTTCTATAGTATTTTCTGTCGCTTTTATTCCTTCATTAACTGTATTTGCTATAGTTTCTGCTTTTTCCGCTACTTCGGCTGACTTCTCATGAGAGCTTTGGCTTGTCTGTCTAACTTCTTCTACAGTTGTTGTAATTTCAGTTACAGATGTACTTGTCTCTGTTGTTGAGGCAGCCAATTGCGTAGTGGTTGCAGATATTTCATTAATTGAAGTGGAAAGTTGTGCAGATCCGGTTGACATTTCCACTGCCTGTTCGCGTAGAGATTTCAGCATTGTTTTGAAAGTACTTGCCAAATCTCCAATTTCGTCCGACCTTTTCTCTTTAACATCAATTTTAACAGTTAAATCTTTTTTAGCAATTTTCTCTGCTACCTGTGTAATATATATTATTGGCCTTGAAATTGAATAGATAATAAAAATGGCAGTAATTAAACAAACGATTATAGCTATTATAATAAAAATAACAGTAGTATATACTGTAAAATTTGTTGTCTTTTCCACTGCTGCCAGACTTTTCTCAACGTTTTCATTTTCTGCTGTCATAAAATTAGCAAATTCTGTACTTATCTTACTTGTCAATTCTTTACCCGTGTCCATTTTTAGCAGGTTGAGTAATTTTTCTTCTGTTTTTTTGAACACATTTATTTTGCGGCGAAGACTAATTTCAGGAGTTGCAGCTTTTTTCTCCCATTCAGCAGCCAGACTGCCTACTTTGTTTATGTTTTCTTTCATTTCAGCTAAGTCATACGCATTTGAGTTAAGTTCTCTAAGTTGATTTAGAGCTTTCTTAAAATTTATTTCTCCGTTTTTATATGGCTCTAAAAAATTATCATCACCGGTAATGATAAACCCGCGCTGACCTGTTTCCTGGTCAACCATACCTTTGGCCACACGGACAAGTAAGGTTATACCCTTATCATTTTCTGCCTTAGTAAATTCTGCTTCCATCTTATCCATAATTTTACGCATGTTATCAAGTATTGATTTTCCTTGTCCTTCAGTGAGAGCCTGCTCTATATTTGCCTGAGTTACGAGACCCTTATCCAGTTTACGGCGTAATTCTATTTCAGAGTCGCCAGCTTCTTTCCTCCATTGTTCGGCTAGTTTTTCTAATTCATCAATGTTGTTAGACGTACCTTTTCTGTTATGAGCGTTAGACACTAGATTATTCAGTTTTATTTTATCTGCATCCATTTTCTTTCCCCCAGCTATATATGGGCCAAGAAAATGGTCTTTGCCTGTAATTAAAAATCCTCTTTGTCCTGTTTCTTTGTCGACCTGTGCTTTGATAATTGAACGTACTATATTCTCTCCTTCAATATTCCCGTCAATCCTAAAATCTTTTATCATCTTTTCTGTTGTAATACGAAAATCATCCAGTATGTTTTTTCCTTTGCCTTCAGACAAAATATCCTGTAATTTTTCTGTATCAGCCTTGCCTTTGTAAGCTTCCTTAGCCAGTTCTATTTCAGGTTCTGCTATTTTGTTACGCCATGTTTTAATTAAAGTTTGAACTTGACTCAGTTTCTTAACTTGTTTTTGATTATCATTTTCGCTAAGAATCTTCATCAGCTCTTCTAGTAATTCTTCAACTTTTTTAGTGCTATTGGTATACGTTTCCATATATTCTTCATTATTTGTAACGCAAAATCCAACGTGTCCAGACTCCATCTTCTCAATAGCCTGTATCATCTGTTCGGCTTTAATGATGGAAGGTAAGTCAGTTTTCACAACTTCCGTAAATCCTTTATGTATTTTATTTGTGTTTATCAGCGTTAAAATACCAATTGCACACATAAAGAACAAAATAATTCCAAATCCCATCCATAACTTCTTGCTAATAGTTACTTTCATTTTCAATCCCTTTTTTGTTATTTGTTATTTGTTATTTGTTATTTGTTATCAACTTTATGTTCCTCTTTTGGCTTTTCTATATGTTCAATTTTTAGCCCACCGTCTACTTTAAATTTTTTGTGAAAAAACTTGACATTTCCTTTTTATTTCTAAATTTCTCATTCAATCATAATATCCGGATCTGTAAGTATTTTATTTCCATCAAGAATAATTGTCTGATCTTCAGTTATCCCGTAAAAATACTTAGCTCTACTATCAGAAAGTGTAGCAAGAGAAGTCTGAATAGTACTTTCTTCAATCGATTTCATTCCAAAAATTTCATCAGCAAGAATACCGAACTCCATATTGAACTTTTCTGAATAAAGTACAATAATGCGGTTTAAATTAGTTATGCCGGGAGACTTAAGTCCAAAGAATATCCTGATATCAATAACAGAAATAATCTGTTCATGCAGGCTTATTACACCCAGAACGTATGCGGGCACACATGGTATATGGGTCAAATCGTTTAGTAAACATACCTGTCTAACACAACCTGATCGAATCCCGTACTTTTCCCGGGCGAGACCAAATTCCACTATATCAATATACTTGTCGGAACTTTCAGCGTCCTCAATTTCCTCTGCCAGAGCAATAGCCCGTTCCCTAAGTGTTTGTTTTTTTTGTTCTGCTGTAATTATAGCTTCAGCTTTTTTATCTTTTTTATCTTTTTTATTTTTATCAGCTTTTTGATTATCAATGGATTCTTTAGCCTCTTTAGCTACTTTAGCCTCTTTAGCTACTTTAGCCTCTTTAGCTACTTTAGCTACTTTAGCTACTTTTGCTACTTTTGCTACTTTTGCTACTTTAGCTTTTTGATTATCAATGGCCTCTTTAGCTTCTTTAGCTTCTTTATTATTTTTATCTTCGTCCTTCATGATAATTCCTATTATAAAATGATTATTTATTATTTCTTATGCAAAGAAAAATTGGTTGTCAACTTTCCCTCTTTGACCTTCAGTCTTCGCTCTACGAGCTGACCTTCCGTCTTCGCTCTAATCTAGCTACGCCGAGATAAAACGCCGCGACAAGCTGACTTCTG
>CAZVCD010000094.1:0-9617 GCA_964625675.1 uncultured Victivallales bacterium
CATTTTTGGATTCAGGAATACTATTGGTTGATAAACCTCCTGAGTGGACAAGTCACGATGTAGTCAATTTAATCCGTAGAAGATTTAATGTTAAAAAAGTCGGGCATTGCGGAACACTTGACCCCGCGGCAACTGGCCTGCTAGTTATGGTCCTTGGCAGAGCAACCAAACTTAGCCAGAAACTGAGCGGCGATGATAAAACTTATGAAGGAAACATGCTGATTGGCACTGAAACTGATTCGCAGGATTTAGATGGAACAATTACTGCAGAAAATGACTGGAGTGCTGTAACAAAAGAACAGGTAATAAAAGTATCTAAAGAATTTACTGGAGAGCTGTATCAAACCCCGCCAATGGTTTCGGCAAAAAAAATTGGTGGTAAACGACTCTACAAACTTGCAAGAGAAGGTAAAGTGGTTGAAAGAGAACCGGTAAAAATAAAAATAAATTGTCTGAATATTACCGAAATTGATTTACCATATGTTAAGTTTAATGCATCCTGTTCTAAGGGAACATACATCAGAACACTCTGTTATGATATTGGTAAACAACTCGGATGCGGCGCAGTATTGGCAGGTTTAAGAAGAACTCAATGTGGCATGTTTTCAATTGAAAACTCAACGACAGTTGAAAAAATCAAAGAATGGGAACAAGAAGAACTTGCAGAAAATCTTCTCTGGCTGCATAATTTAAAAATCCCTATTTAGACTTGATAAAATAGACATTCACTATATATTTTATTTCTTATTTTATTATTAAATTTAGTCCTTTATATAAGAAGCGTAACGGAGGAACGGGGATATGGCAGGCACTGGCGCAGGCAAAGGAAGCCGTCCAAGAAAAGTGGACATAAAAAAGTATGGTGAACGTTTTGACGCTATTTTTTCTAAAGATAAAAAAAATATAACCAAGACATCTGTCGGCAGAATGAATTCTCAGCTAATGAACAGTATATAATTTTTCAACTAAAATTTACTGAATACGAATACTAAAAAGGTTATTGGAAATTTGTCCGATAACCTTTTATTTTTTCTGGTTTTGTTGCAAATGAAGCTTTGTAATATATTTTATAGTGAATGTAATACTCTTAGTAAAAATAAACTTCGGACTGAATGAATGGATTTTAATATAACAGTACTTGGAAGCGGCAGTGCAGGAAATTCTGTATTGTTGTCCCGTGGAAATAATGGTATATTGATAGATGCGGGGTTCAGCAGAAAAAAAATCCTCGAACGATTAAGTGAATCAGGGTTTTCACCAGATATTATAAAAGCTATCCTAATAACACATGAACATTCAGATCACGTAAGAGGGGTCAGAGTATTGGCAGACCACTTGGATATACCTACTTATACAACTTACGATACTGCCCAGTATTTGATGGAGAAAAATAACATAGGGAAGAAAAAAGTTATCTTTGATGCCGGTTCTCCTTTTAATATTATCGATTTTGATGTTCAGCCATTTAGGGTTTCACATGATGCAATTGACCCGGTAGGCTTTATAATTTCCAGCAATGGGATAAAGGTAGGATTTGCAATGGATTTAGGACATCTCGACAGATTAACTAAATGCCGCCTTAAAGGATGTAATGCTATAATTCTTGAAAGCAACCATGATGTAAAACTGCTTAAAGCCTCAAATAGGCCTCTGAGACTTATTCGCCGTATTGCCGGTAATTTTGGGCATCTAAGCAATGATACAGCGATTTCTTCTCTTCATGAGCTGTTAACAAGTAGTAGCCGTTTTTTATTTCTTGGACATCTAAGCAATGAATGCAATAGAGCTGAAATTGTTGAAAAAATGGCTTTATCTAAATTGGCAGAAATCAATAGATCAGATGTTATGCTTTCGATAATGAAACAAGATAACCCATTGGCCCCGGTTTTACTGGGCTGAGCTTAATTGGAACAGGTTTAACTATGTTATTATTAAAACGAATAATGGCGCAGATTAGAACTTCGGCCCTTTTTATTATTTTGATCCCCCTAGTTTTTTCCACTTCGGGTTTTCTCTATTTATTTTTAACTTTGTCAGAACAGGCAACAGTTGAAACTGTTCTACAAAAAACCCAATATTTAATATTTATTATCTGCTTTATGTATGTTGTGGCAATAATAGTCTTCATTTTTTTTATTAGCAATATATTAAGAAAACATTTATCTTCTCTGAAAAATACTTTAAACTATTCTAAAAAATTAGCATCCGGTGATTTTTCAGGAAAAATTAAAGTAACTGGTAAAGACGAATTGGGAGAATTAACTCGAACGATCAAATACATGAAAGACCGTCTTCAGTATTCTATGGTAAAGCTGAAAAATAGTTATGAAAGAGAAAAAATATCACGATTGGAAGCTGAAACGGCAAATGATCTAAAAACAGATTTTCTAAAAAAAGTTTCTCGTGAATTACATACTCCGCTAAACCCTATTATCTGTTATTCCAATCTGATTGTTGCTCAGATTAATGAAGGAAAATATGATAAAAAACTGGAAAGAAGGATCAGGGCGATACGAGCACATGCTGATAATATGTTGAATATAACATCTAATTTAAATGAACTTTCCAGGCTTGAAGCAAGTGAAATAGAACTAAATATTGCTGACTTTGAAACATCTGTATTTATAGAAGAATTGATAAACCTGCATCACTATTCTGCTACCGGCAACAAGGTGCAGCTAAAATATATTTATTCAGAAAAATTTCCCGAAATTTTAAATACCGATAGAGAAATTCTTTTTCATATTTTAAGCAATATTTTGGCTTATTCAATACACTTTTCTCCTAAAAATTCTGAAATTATTGTCAAATCGCAAAGTACTGCAGACAAGATATTTTTTGTAGTCAGTGATAATGTTGCCGGAACTCTGACTGAAACAATAACACATATATTTAAAAATTCTTCGGATAGGATTTCGAATATGTCCCTACATTTGAGTAATGCGAAATTGTTTGGGCTTGTAAGTGCTATATCAAATGCTGAACTCCTTGATTGCACCCTTACTGCAGACTGCAATCATACCACAGGCTGCACATTTAAACTGATATTAGACAAAAACGCTGTAACAGTGCCTGTAGTTAACCAGAAAACTTCTTTGATTTATACTGCCAGTAGCCAAAAACATAATTCAAATGTATAGGAATTTGTTTTTAAATAGGGCTTCTTGAATAAGAAGCTTAATTCGACTTCATTTTTTTAAGTAAAATAGCAGTAGGACAGCACTCAACTCCTATATCCTGGATATCCCTTACATTTGATTCAGCGATTTCGGGTGTTTGAGCAGACGTAGCATCCGTAAGAACAGTTACAAAATATCCATAAGAAACACCATCAAAAACAGTGGTCCTTATACAGTTTGGATATTGTGTTCCACAAATAACTAAATGAGTAATATTCAGTCGCTTCAGCATAAATTCCAATTCAGTATTCATAAAGGCGCTGAACCTGTTTTTTACAATACGGTATTCACCTGGTATGGGTTTCAACTCACTTACTATTTCACAGCCTACCGTTCCTGGAACAACTGTTTTTTCACGTTCTAAGAAATTATCGAGACGTGTGATTTCGATATCACTTCCATCAGATCTATATTCTCTTACAACATGAAATACCGGAAGTTTGCTACTTCTGAATGCTTTCAGTACTTTTTTTATAACAGGAATAGTTGCTTTGGCACCAGCTACTCTAATCGGTGATCCAGGCATCACAAAATCGTTCTGCATGTCAATAATAAGTAAACCATAATTTTTTATTTGTTTTGCCATTTTCATCCTTAATTCAAGATAACTCTTGTTTTTTTTATTTTATTGTAACACTTAACCTTGTTGGTTATTGATAGGGTAAAAAGCAGATTCATGTAAAATAAAAAACAACATCTTTTATCTTGCTATATTCCAACAAACTACTCTTTGGAAAGAAAATATCTAAATAGAACACGAATCAATAGCCATTATATCGAATTATATTTTCCATGTCTATAGCTAGACTAAATAATATAATATTTTTTAGCAGAACTTTATTTTCGCTTTTGCCATTTAAAATATAAAAAAGCATGATAAATATTCCATACACCAAGCACGGTTAGACTGATAAAAAGAATTAATGAAAGCAAACTTCTGGTTACAGCAGTCTGGCTCATGTAGAGACCTGCAAAGATAAACAGACCGCCTTTCCAAAGAAAAGAGCGTGGATTGATGATTAAATCTCTTTTTTTATCCGGAGAGGTTAGTTTTTTATAGTCATTCCTTGTTTTTATGAATAACCATATAATTACAGTAAAGGTTATAACATACAGCAGTATATCTAGTTTATAATTATCCATCTTTGCTTTGATCCTGAGCGACTGTCGCGAATGAAATAATATTTATACCTGATTCTTTACAAATATCTAATATATTTATAGTATATTCATACGGAGTTTTTTTATCTGCTCTAATAACTACGGGCTGATGCGGAAAGACCTTTGTCAGTTCCTTCAAAAGCTTCATTAACCTTTGATCTGAAACCTGAATGGAGTTCATATAAGTTTTTCCACTTTCCGTAATATTAAGGATAACTTCTCCAGGTAAACGTTTAGAATATTTCCCCGTCTTGGATGTAGGAACCTTAACAGTAATTTTAGTTTCCCATTTAGCATAAATTGATGCGGAAATGAACCAAATTAAAATGAGAAAAACTATATCCATCAAAGGAGCCATTTGAAAACTACCAGTTGTATGATTTATTTTTTTCCTGAAATTCATTTTACATCGTTCATTAGAATTAATAATTTGTTACAACGATATTCCAACTCTGCAATTAACCTTGTTAATCGTCCTCTGAAATAAGAATAAATTATCATAGCGACTATACCAATAACAAGCCCGACAGCCGTTGTAATTAATGCCATTGAAATCCCACTTGTAATCTGCGTCTGCTGCGGTATTGCCGACTCTGCCTGGAGTCCTATAAACGACTTCATCATGCCTAAAACAGTACCTAACAAACCAAGCATTGGAGCAATAACAGCAATATCATACAGGTAATGAATTCTCTGCCACAATAAACTGCCCTGTCTTGCACCTTCATCTTCAATTGAATCTTTAACAAGTAAGTAGTCCCTTGACTTTTTTGCTAAAGGTATCCCGCTTTCAAGTATCCCTGATAACATACAATTATCATTGCTACATATGCCCTCAAGTAATTCATAATCCTGATCTATTAAAGCATTTTCTGCTTTGGTAATAAAGTCTTTGGGTGCCAGTAAGTCTATTCTAAGGGTGAATAAATAATAAAATATTAAGCATACTCCAATGAAAGAGAGTCCGTAAAGAGGGTACATTACAGGCCCACCTTTGCCTAGAAGTTGTGCGAAAGATTCTGTAGATGCATTGTTGACTTCGGCACCAAAGAGAGTAAAGCCGGTCAACAGCACAGTAAAAAAAATATAAATTTTTGACATATAATCACCTTATAAGAGTAATTGAGTTAAATTCTGTCGTATCCTTAAATATACTCAGACTTTTTAGATGAAACAATTGTATTTTAAAAAGAAACAGCAGATATTAAAGTGGTTTAAGTTTATTTTGTTAAATTGCCTTTAATATAACAAATCAGGTATAGTCTTTTATGTCTAAAATTAAGTTTATTAAAAATTTCATAAAATCACCCTGCACAATAGGCGCAATCTGTCCAAGTTCACGTTTTTTAGCAAGGCTGATCACCTCCGATATAGGTATTGAAAAAGCTTCAGCTATTGTTGAGCTGGGGCCAGGAACAGGTGTTTTTACCTCGCGTGTTTTAGATATGAAAAAGCCTGATTCAATTTTTTTTGCAGTAGAATTAAATAAAGAGCTTTACGATACTTTTAAAGTGAAATTTCCTTCAGTTAAGATCTATAACGAAAATGCAACAAAACTAAGTTCTATGGTAAAACAGGAAAAAATTGATTCTGTTGATGTTGTAATCTGTGGCCTTCCATGGGCTTCTTTTCCACCACAACTCCAGGATGATCTTCTAGATGCTATTTCTGATGTATTAAGCCCAGGAGGCTGTTTTACTACATTTGCATATTTACAGGGGTTGATGATTCCTGCCGGCATGCGATTCAGACGCACTTTAAAAAACCACTTCTCTACTGTTAAAACTTCGCAAACGGAATGGCGAAATTTTCCTCCTGCATTTGTGTACAGATGTTATAAATAAGTTCAAGATAAATCTTGTTTTTGTCTTTTTACTTCTGTTTGAAATCATGACTATGTTGATTATTAGGAAGTTAAAAAGCAAATTCCTATACACTCAAGGTAAATCTTGCTTTTTTGTTGACTGCTCAATACAACATTGTTGTCTATTAACAACTTAAAAAATAAATCCCATACATTGAATTTATTGGGTAAATTCTATTATCTGTTGCAATTTTTCCTGCGCGTTTCCGTTATTTATTGTTTTTTCTGCTATTGAAAGCGCTTCCTGCCAGTCATTGGTTTTATCTCCAGCAATCAAAACAGCAGCAGTATTTAAAACAATGATATCCTTTATCGGACCTCCTATTTTCCCTGCAAAAACATCTTTTATAATACTTGCATTATATTCGGGACCTTTTCCCTGTATATCTTTAAGCACAGCTCTAGGAATTCCATATTTCTGAGGGTCAAATTCATATTCTAAAATTTCACTGTTAAGAATCTCGCATACTTTTGTAGTAGTTGTGGTAGATATTTCATCCAAGCCGTCATTACCGTAAACTACAATTAAACGCTTATAGCCCAAATCTCTAGCCGCTTCTGCAATTAATCTGCAAAGCCTAGGTTCATAGACTCCAATAACCGCACGTTTTATTCCTGCGGGATTACAGATAGGACCCAATATATTAAAAATAGTTCTTATTCCTAGTTGCTTCCTTACAGGCATAGCAAATTTCATCGCAGGATGGAGCAATGGCGCAAACAGAAATGCAATTCCAATTTTGTTAAGACAAAGTTCCATACGTTTAGGCGATATATTAATATTCAATCCCAATGCAGTTAATACATCAGCACTCCCGGATTTGCTTGATACCGCTTTGTTACCATGTTTTGCAACGGTTAATCCGGCACCTGCTGCTGTAATAGCTGCCGCGGTAGATATATTTATTGTATGCATGCTGTCACCGCCTGTCCCTACAATATCAACCGCATTGTTGTCCACAGCATGTATCCTTTCCGCGTGTTTCATCATGACAGATGCACATGCGGCTACCTCCAAAGATGTTTCTCCTTTCATCCGAAGCGCCGTTAGCCAAACTGCAAGCTTAATATCCGAGAATTTTCCATTCAAAATTTCAGACATTGCTGATTCAGCTTCCTGTTTAGAAAGATTCTGATGATTCAGTAATTTGTCTAAAGAGCAGTTTATAGATGAATCCATATTTATACCTATGTTAAAATTCGCCCAAGATAAATCTTGTTTTTATTTTTTTTTATCGTGCTATTTAATCTCGTTGGTTATGAATATGTTAAAAAGTAAATTCCAGTACGCTTAAATTATCTATTATAATATCAGAGGATAAATTTTCTGGAATGTTGCAAATATCTTTTTTACTTGTTACTCCTGTTAACACAAGAGCTGAGTTTATTCCGGCATTTTTGGCACATAGTATATCTGTTTCAGGCCTATCCCCTATCATAATAGCTTTGTCCGGTAATATTTTGTAGAAATCCAGGATTTGAATAATACCTTCCGGTGATGGTTTTCCAAAAATTTTGATAGGCTTTTTGCCGACAGCTACAGAGATTGCACTAACAATGGCTCCGGCTCCGGGAACAAACCCGTATTTGTCCGGAAGCGTAGAATCATCATTTGTCGCAAAAAAGTCAGCACCTCGATTTATCAGCTGAGTTCCAGCTGCAAGTTTTTGATAAGTTAATTTTCTGTCTAACCCTGCTATTACAAAAGTGCATCCAATTTCACGATTCTTAATAATTTCATCAAGGCTGTGTTTATTATTAAGAATTTGAATCCCTCTTTCTTCAAGAGTTTTAATTAAACCTTCTTCACCAACAACAAATGCTGTAGGATTTTTGCCATATTGTTCGCTCACTGTTTTTGCCGAGATTGTTGAACTTGTATATATCTGTTCCAATTGACAGCTGATATTCATGCATGACAGTTTTTCAACATAAGCTTCTCTTGTCAAAGTTGAATTGTTTGTAAAAAAAACAATTTTTTTATTTAGAGTATAGAATTTTTCTATAGATTCAACGACATACTGTATAGGTTCTGTTCCTTTGAATATTACTCCATCCATGTCAAATATAATTAAATCTATATTGGATAAATCAATTTTTTTTTCATTCTCAATCATTAACAGTTCCTCAAGTACGTTTTTAACTGCCTTTTAATTTATAGACAAAACCAACCTTAAACATAAATATAAGTCTTTGATGATTGATTTTAAATCAATATTAATCTTGTTTTTGTCTTTTTGTTTTATTATACCACTTAAACTTGTTGGCTGTAAATATCTTAAAAAGCAAATCCCTGTAAACTAAATAATGAAAAATCGGGAAATTTTTATAAATTCACTTTCTGTGTTTACCAAAACAGTATATTGTTAATAGCAGTAACTTAAATACTCAAACCTTAAACACTGAATCTCACTATCATGATTGTTATTGATGATAAAATTCTAGAATCACTAATTAAAAAAGCTGCGGATTCACCGCGCAAAAGAGTTCATTACAATTTACATCCTGACCTAAATGACAAGATACATCGGCTATGTGTAGCAATTGAACCGGGTAGTTATATTAGACCTCACAGGCACTTTAATCCGCAAAAATGGGAGCTAATGGTTATTCTAAGAGGAAAAATGGCTGTTCTTCTTTTTAATGATACTGGAAAGGTTATTGACAAAATAGAATTAACTCCCGGCACAGGAAATTCAAGTGTGGAAATACCATATAATACATGGCACACTTTTATTTCAATGGAACCTGGTTCTGTTATTTTTGAAATTAAAAGCGGCCCATATTTCAAGCCTGTAGAAAATGACTTTGCAGCTTGGGCACCGAATGAAGGATCGGAAGCAGCCGAAAAACATGAAAAATGGTTCCCTACAGCAAAAGTCGGTGACGCTGTAAATATGACAATATAATTTTTTTACTATAACCACTCATTACTTTAAACAAGTTTGGATATCAAATTAATGGAGGAGAGATGAAAAAAAATATCATTTTGTTTTTTATTCTAGCCCTTTTGCCTACTTTAACTTTAACAGCTGGAAACAATCAGAAAAATAACCATACAAGCCTGGATAAGTCTGCAAAATATGAAAAAATAGCTGGAAGTTATGAAAAAAAAGCCGGCAAATACAGAACCATGGCTGTTAAAAGTAAAAATTCGACAAAGAAGCAGTACTACAATTCCATGGCTGAAAATTACAATGCAACAGCTGTGCAGAAGAAAAGAATTGCTCACGCCTATAAAACAGACAATAAAAAATCATTCAAAGAAGCTATGGAAGAATGTTCTAAACTCAAAAAAAGCAGAAAACAGCTAAAGCTACAGAAAAAAAAGAATAGCAAAGATATATCTAGAAATAAAAGTTTAAGCTATGGCCATTCTGTTAAAATAGGTTCTTTACAAAGACTTCAAGAAC
>CAZVCD010000095.1:0-9549 GCA_964625675.1 uncultured Victivallales bacterium
ACTGTTAATAACTATCAAAAAGGAATCATTTCATAATTTTTTAATTTTTTTTGAGTTCAAAAACATATTTTCCCAAAAATAGGGGGTTTTCTCCCAAGCACTAAATATATAAAAGACTAAAAAAACAGTATTTGCGATACTACACCTGTTTCAACAAGAAAATCAAACAATTTTGACTTTGCGGTTTCCAGTTATAACTTTGCCGCACACATTGGCCTGATATCCAAGAGAGGTGCATATTTTAATTGCCTTGTCTGCTTCTTCAGCTGGGACAAACCAAACCATGCCGATTCCCATGTTGAAAACTCTGTACATTTCTTTTTCGGCAATATCACCCTTTTTCTGAATAAGGCTAAAAATCGGTGGGATTGGTAGCGCATCTTTATGAAAAACAACATCAACATTTTCAGGCAATACACGGGGGACATTATCATAGAGACCGCCACCGGTTATATGTGCCATTCCAGCAATAGGAATATTTGACTGAAGTGCTTTCTCTATTGCATTCCAGTAGCAGACATGTGGGTGAAGTAGAGCGGAACCTATTGATTCACCAAGTTCGTCCAATTCTGTATGAGGAGTAAAATTATTTTCTTTAAAAAGAACATGTCTCGCAAGGCTGAAGCCGTTTGTATGCGGGCCATTCGAAGCCAACCCTATTGCAACGTGAGCTGTACTGATCTGCTCTCCTGTAATTATTTTATTTTTCTCTACTATTCCGGTAATTACCCCAACTAAGTCAAAATCATCACCATACATTCCCGGCATTTCAGCTGTTTCTCCACCAAGTAGAGCACAGTTATTGGCAGAGCATGCGTCTGCAATTCCACAAAGAACTTCTTCATATTGAGGGCTTTTAAGTTTTCCTGTACCGAAATAATCTAAGAAGTACAGCGGTTCAGCCCCCTGTACCGCTATATCGTTAATACAGTGGTGTACAATATCATAACCTATTGTGTCGTATTTCTCCATCATCATGGCAACTATAAGCTTGGTACCCACTCCATCTATACTGGAAACCATGACAGGATTTTTGTATTTATTCAAGTCAATCTGAAATAGACCGCCGAATCCGCCAATAGGAGCAAGCATTTCAGGTCGTTTTGCTGCTGCTACCTTCTTTTTTACTTTTTTTAGAAGAGACTGAGCCAAATCAATATCAACTCCGGCTTTGCTGTATGAAGATTGTTCTTTTTTGTTATTCATTTTTTAACTTTCGAATTTTTTGATTCGAGTAGGCCAACAACAAGGGATTGCCCCTACAATTTTATCTTATAAAATATAAAATATATTTAGTTTCCTTGGATTCGCTCTAAGTCTGCTTTAGATATTTCTTGATATCCGCATGGTTCCATTGTAAACGATGCCCTGCCGCCAGAAAGCTTTGGAAGTGCTTTGCTGAAACCAAACATTTCTACAAGAGGAACCTCACATAAAAGCCGTTTTATGTCTGGTAGCGTATCTATGCTATGAATAACAGCTCTTCTGGACTGAAGATAACCGGTAATTTCACCAATAGAAGCATCAGGAGACATTATTTCGAGTTTTGTGACAGGCTCAAGCAACTTGGTACCGGCTCTGATAGCTTTATTTACGCCGTCCAATATAGCCCCGGCAACAGATCCTTCATTTGTTTTTTCCGGTGTACCCTTAATTTCTAGTATTGTACCTTTAATATAAATCAGAGGATAACCCCAGTTTCCACCTGTTTTTAGGGCATTCTTCAAGGTCTTTTCAGCGGAATTAATCCATGCGTTTGGTGTTGCTTTTCTATGTTTAAGATCAACTTCTACTTCCAAACCTTTTTCAAATCTAGGGATAGAATCCAGCCTGAAAACAACTTCCGCAAAGAACTCTTTTTCGCCAATAACTTTAGCAAATTTTCCTTCAAAAGTACCGCCGTCAATAATTGATTCTCGGTATACAACTCGTGGAGCACCATGTCTGACATCAATGTTAAATTCATCTTCTAGTCGATGACAGTTTACCTCAAGGTGAAGTTCTCCCATTCCGGAAAGTATAAATTGCCCTGTACTTTCATGTTTTTTTATTGTTAAAGTTGGGTCTTCTCTTTTTAGAAGACTTAAAGCTGAAAACAGCTTATCTTTATCTTTCGAGGACTTCGGCTCGATTGCTATTGAAATGACAGGCTCCGGAAAATTAACGCCTGCAAGAAGTACTGGTTTGCCGACAGAACACAGCGTATCCCCTGTCGTAGTATTTTTAACTCCTACAATGCCAACAATATCTCCTGGACCGACTTCATCAACTGCTTCAATATTCTTCGCATATAGTCTTAAAATGCGTTTAATTTTTAATTTTTCTTTGGTTCTTGTATTAATAACTGTCATATCATTTGTAAGTTTGCCGCTATATGTACGTAAGTACAGAAGGTCTGCTGTTTCACTGGCGACTGTTTTAAAAACAAAACCACAAAAGTTGGAATCATTTATATTAATTTCTACTTCTTCATGATTTTTTAAAGTTGTTCCTATGTAGGTAGGGATGTCTTCTGGACTTGGAAGGTAATCTGCTATTGCATCTAAAATAGGCTGTACGCCGATATTGCGTTTTGCCGAACCGGCAAAAACAGGACAGAATTTATTGGAGACAACAAGTTTTCTTACTTCCTTTATCAATAAATGAAGAGGAATTTCTTTTTCCTCAAGGTAATAGTCCGCAACTTCGTCAGATAGTTCAGAGATAGACGACAGCATTTCATCTTTGGCTTCTAAAGCTTTTTCTAAAAATTCCTCGGGGATATCCAATTCTTTTACCTCAGAACCATCCTTACTTTCAAATACTAAATATTTCATGCTTATGAGGTCTATTACACCTGAAAATGATGATTCTATGCCAACAGGTATCTGAAACGGTACTGATTTAATATTGCTGAACTTGTTCTGTATATCTTTTAAAACTCTGTCGAAAGAAGCACCCATTCTATCAAGTTTATTGATAAATGCGATTTTTGAAATATTGTAACTATTTGATTGTCTCCATACTTTTTCACTTTGTGCTTCTACTCCCTCAACTCCACTGAATATAACGACTGCTCCTGCGATAACACGCATTGAACGTTCCACCTCGGCGGTAAAATCTATATGTCCCGGAGTATCAATAAGATGATAAAGATTCTTCTCCCACGGAAAAGAAGCCGCTGCCGCAACGATTGTAATTCCCCTGCTTCGCTCTTCATCAAGATAGTCCATAACGGTATTGCCAGCATCAATATCACCAATTTTATGTGTTTTGCCTGAGTAATAAAGAAAGCGTTCTGTTAAAGTAGTTTTTCCGGCATCAATATGGGCAATAATGCCAATATTTCTAATATTTGAAAGTGTATGTAGTGAATGAACTGTTTTTTTACTCATATCTATATTCCATTTAATTATTCCAATTCAAAGATATAATATATATTGTGGAAATGACATTTCATTTCAATTTAATAAAAAGATATTGATATTTCAAAAATATAACTATAGTTTTGAAACAGACTAAAGTTGATCAATATGGGAAAAGCAGTTTTAAGGCAGATGTTTGCGACTAAGGGCTTGGGGAAATAATGAAAAATGAATACTAATAAAAAGCATGATAAAAATGTAGTAAACGGAGCATTTGTTGTTGCCTTTTCTTATCTTTTATGGGGGATTCTTCCACTCTACTGGAAACTGTTGGCCCATGTTTCTGCTATATCAATACTAGCAAACCGCATTATCTGGTCCTTGGTGTTTACGGCTATACTTATTTATTTTCAATCAAGATGGGAAGAACTTAAATCCGGAATAAATTCTAGGAAAGAACTGTTACACTTATTTTCCCGTTCTTTCTTTATCGGAAGCAACTGGCTGATATTTATCTGGGGAATTAATAACGGGCATGTACTGGAATGTAGTCTAGGGTACTTTATTAATCCTCTAATGACAGTTTTTCTGGGTTGTGTTTTTTTGAAAGAAAGTCTGAATAAATATCAAATAGTTGCACTAATATTGACTAGTATAGGTGTTCTTCTCTTGATATTTAATTATGGTTATATCCCTTGGATATCACTCTT
Source organism: uncultured Victivallales bacterium (assembly GCA_964625675.1). Classification (GTDB taxonomy): domain Bacteria; phylum Verrucomicrobiota; class Lentisphaeria; order Victivallales; family GWF2-38-69. Next base: position 4,055 of record CAZVCD010000095.1, read on the forward strand.
AGTTGCAGTGACTTTTGCTTTTTATTCTTTATTGAAAAAAACATCTACTTCTGAAGCTTTAACCGGATTAACGGCAGAAGTCGCTATATTAACTGTTCCAGCCCTGATTTACTTAGCAGTAATCAGTATTAAAAGCGGAAGTTTATATTTTTTACAGGAATCATTAACTACAAATATATTATTGATTTTATCTGGAATTGTAACTGCTGTACCACTTTTACTTTTTGCAAACGGAATAAGAAAAATACGCCTTTCTCTGGCGGGGCCTCTACAGTATATCGCGCCAACATGTACCTTTTTGCTCGGTGTTTTTGTATTTAAGGAGAATTTTACCAGAATGCATCTGATTTCATTTATTATTATTTGGTTAAGCCTTGTTATCTTTTCATGTAGCAGTTTACCCAAAGCAAAAAAGTATGTTGTCGGGGAATTATAAAAAAAACGTTAAATTTTATTTAAATCCAATCCAAGCTTGAATAATTGGAGAGAACTTTATAATTACAGGAGCAAAAACAATACTGACCATACTCATAAGCTTTATAAGGATATTCAAAGAAGGTCCGCATGTATCTTTAAAAGGATCACCGACGGTATCACCAATAACAGCTGCACAGTGTGTTGGATTTCTTGAGCCATCTTCAAGCTTTTTCCCGCCTAAATTACCTTTTTCAATATGTTTTTTAGCATTGTCCCACGCACCGCCTGCATTGTTAAGAGTACATGCAAGCACAAATCCGGCAGTCAGCCCTCCTGCTAGAACTCCCATGACACCTGGCACGCCTAAAATTAAACCGGTCGCAATTGGCACTATTAATGCCAAAAATGAAGGAACAATCATTTCTTTCTGTGCTCCTTTTGTCGATATAGCAACACATTTAGCATAATCAGGTGTAGCTTTCCCTTCCATAATTCCAGGAATTTCTTTAAATTGGCGACGTACTTCCTCAACCATAGAGCCAGCGGCTCTGCCTACTGCCTTCATTGTCATTGCGCAGAAAACAAAAGCTGTCATTGCTCCGATAAAAAGTCCACATATAACCATTGGATTCATAATATGCACATGGTACAAGTTTATAAAATACATTATTTTATTGGAAGATTCATTATACGCATGCGTTGAGAAACCACCAATTCCTCCTCCAAACTTGTGGCTCCAAATGTCTACTTCCATGATATACGCAGCGAGCAAAGCTAAAGAGGTTAAAGCAGCTGAGCCAATTGCGAATCCTTTGCCTGTCGCGGCTGTTGTGTTTCCAAGCATGTCAAGAGCATCAGTTCTTTCTCTTACTATTGGATCAAGGCCTGCCATCTCGGCATTCCCACCGGCATTGTCTGCTATTGGTCCATAGGCATCTGTAGCCAATGTAATACCGAGTGTTGCAAGCATTCCCACTGCGGCAAAACCAATTCCGTAAAGCCCGTGTGCCATATGAGTAAAACCGCCGGCAAAACCGAAAGCACACATTATTCCGATAACTACAGTAATTGCCGGGATGCCGGAAGAAAACATACCTACAGCCATACCATCTATAATTGTTGTTGCTGCACCCATTTCTGCTTGCTTAGCAATGCCTTTGGTCGGTTTATACTCATCAGATGTATAATATTCAGTGAAATAACCTATAATAACACCACAAACCAGACCTGATACAATTGCCCCAAAAATACCTGGTTCAATGATATTAAATCCCCAAGTCAGAACAGCTAAAACGATGATAATTAAAATACTGCTTCCCCATGTGCCGACACCGAGAGCCCTAAGAAGGCTCTTCATGTTAGCCTTATCTTTACATTTTATCATAAATATTCCAAGGATAGAGCAAAGTATACCAACACCAGCAACAATCATTGGCGCCGCAACAGCAGCAGCACCACTGAATTTAGATGTGGCTGGAAGCGCTGCTCCAAGGGCTGAAGTAGCCAGAATAGATCCACAGTATGATTCATATAAGTCGGCTCCCATCCCGGCAACATCACCTACATTATCACCTACATTATCAGCAATAGTCGCAGGATTACGTGGGTCATCTTCAGGAATTCCAGCTTCAACTTTACCCACCAAGTCCGCACCGACGTCAGCTGCTTTGGTATAAATACCTCCACCTACACGCGCAAATAGGGCTTGTGTAGAAGCACCCATTCCAAAAGTCAACATAGTAGTCGTCATTTCAGATAGCTTAAGAGCGGGATCAAATCCGGTGTGTACTAATTTAACTCCCCAAAGAGAAAAGCCATTGAGCATATGTTCAGGTGTATAAACCAAACAATCAAGAATAAAATACCAGATGGAAATATATAGTAGTCCAAATCCCACAACAACTAGGCCCATTACAGCACCAGATTTAAATGCGACCTGTAAACCGCGATTTAAACTGATACTTGCTGCCTGAGCTGTTCTGGCGGATGCGTTTGTTGCTGTTTTCATTCCCAAAAAACCACATATCGCAGAAAAGAATCCTCCTGTTAAAAAAGCAATAGGGACAAACGGATTTTGAAGGCCGAAATATACCATCACTGAAAAAACCAAAAATAAAATAAAAAAGACAATCGAAACAGTTTTATACTGACAGGATAAATATGCCATTGCTCCCTCTCTTACATGGCCAGCAATATCTTTCATTTTTTGATTGCCTTCAGGGAATTTCATCATCCATTTATATAAAATCAAAGCAAAAATAAGCGCAATGACTGCAGAAATAGGTGCTATCCACCATCCCGGAGTTATTGCTTCGATATTACCTACATGGCTTACATTGTTTTCTGCGAAAGAGGATATAGGTAGTCCCAAAGCTAAAACAAAAAATATTATTTTTTTCATGTTTGCAATTTTGCTTTCTCTTTTTTGCTTTTTTTCTGAAAAAAAATACTGCTTCAAATTTTAATCGAAACAGTAACTGTTATAAATTATTTTAAATATATTATATGTCAGCAAGTTAAAATGCATATGTCAATACTTACAAAAAATATTAATATTAATCTTCAGGAATATTTATAATACTGGCAACCTTAGGCTCTTTTGCTGAGGCAATTTTGGGATTTGCTTTTTTAAGGTCAGCAATGCTTACTCCATACATTTCAGAAATAGTATTCCAGCTATCTCCTTCTTTTATTGTATGGGGCAAATAGCTACTGGTAGCTATCTCCAGCATATCACTTTTTGTTTCATCGGATTTCGTCTCTTTAGAATCACCAATTAAATCACTTAGCAGATCGTTATCAGCTTTTGACAATGGGACAACTTTGGTCTGCTTATTAGCATGCAAAATTTCTCTCTTGTTTTTTACTGTTTTAATAGCATTGCTGCCTTTAGGTAAAATTAATTTCTGGCCAACACGTAATGTTGCTTTTTTGTTAATACCGTTTGCTTTAGTTAACTCATTTACGTTTGTATTATGCATTCTTGCAATCAACCATAATGAATCGCCAGATTTTACTGTATAGACTCCATCGCCTGTATTAGCAGTTACTGGGGAAAGTTTCTTTGCATTTTTCTGCGATTTAACAGAAATAAGTTCATTTTTTGGGTTTAGTTTTCCGCCGGGTGGAATTTCTAAGACTGCTCCGGCTTTAAGTGTTTTTTTTAAGTCCATATTATTGTGTGCTGCTAATTCGTTTATGCCTACACTGTACATTCTGGCTATTTTCCAAAAAGAATCGCCTTTCTTAACCTTGTAAACAATGATTTCCGTTTTTACGTCTGGAAAGTTGTTTTCCTGGACATCAGTAATTTCTCCAGAATTCCCCGTAAGAGTTATATCATTATTTTCAAGTTGCATATTGGCTGCTATTTCATTTGCGTCAGCGGAAGGAGTCAATGTAGCAGGAGGAATACTTCCTCTGTTATCAAGCAATTTAGGAGTGGCGCATCCTCCTATAAATATAACTAATCCAGTGAATGCAAAAGCGCATATAAAATTAGTTTTGTTAAACTTTCTTAACATCATTTTTTTCATTTACATAACCTCTTGTTGATAAAATTTTTAAAAATATTTCCTCTTTCAATATAATTATTAAACATATCCATGCTTGCACATGCCGGAGATAGCAATACTACATCTCCTGGTTCTGCACAGGAACATGCAGCTTCTATTGCTTCCCCGAAAGAATTGCAGTTCTGATAATCTAGCATAGTATTCCATACTTTTGCCAACTTGTTTTGACATTTTCCTACAAGAAAAATCTTTTTTATTTTTTTTTCTTCTTCAACTACAGATAAAAAATCCATCTTTTTGTCAAGTCCGCCTGCAATCAAACACACATTTTTATCCCCTCCAACCGCTCGAAGAGCTGCAATTAAAGCATCTGGATTTGTAGATTTTGAATCATTAATATATCTAATACCATTTTTTTCAGCAATTGGTTCCAGTCTATGCGCACCCGTTTTAAAATCTTTTATCAAATCTAACATAGCTTCTAACTTAATTCCGCACGTTACACATAAACCTATTGAAGCAATAACATTCTCAATATTATGTGATCCGGACAGAAAAATATTTTTAACAGATAGGATTTTCCCAGCTTGCTTATATATAAACTGATTTTTCGAATAATAATCAGAATTTTGGTCTGATATAGAAAAAGTTAAGGGCTGGGGGGTTGCTTTAGGAAAAAACTTTTTCCATTCAGATAATAGATTACTGTTTAATATAATATTAGAAGTACTTTGCATATTATTAAACATGCTGAATTTTGCGGCAACATAATTTTCTTTAGTTTTATGTTGGTCAATATGATCAGAGCCTATATTTAGCAATACTGCTGCAAATGGAGTAAAAGTGTCAATATTAGACAGTTGAAATGAACTCAATTCTAAAACAACAAAATCTAAATCAGGATTTTTTAAGACAGCAGATGAAAAAGGGTAGCCTATATTCCCGGCTGATATAACTTTTCTCCCTGCGTTTTTCAGCATATGTGTGCACAGTTCAGTTACAGTAGTTTTTCCGTTTGTTCCGGTAATCGCAATAATTGGCCATTTGCAATATTTATATGCAAATTCTATTTCGCTGATAATTTTTATTTTAGTCGAAGTTAGTGTCTTCCCAAGTTGAGAATTTCTCCTTATGCCAGGACTTAACACAATTAAATCACAGTCAGGTAGTTGGTTGTCTGTGTATGAGAGTATTACGGAAACGCCTTTCTTTTCGAGCTCCCTTTTTTTTTCTTTAAGTTTCACAGAAGAGTTTTCATCAACAGCAATGGTTTTATAACCTTTTTTTATTGCCAGTTCTGCAGCGGCATAACCACTTTCCCCCAAACCGATTATTAAAACTATACTCTTCACTGTAAATCTTCCCGGTTATTCAAGTCGTCCTAAAAAGGTAATTCTCGTACTTTTGAAAAAATTATTTATTTATTTGATGTTTCACATTTGAAATTTATTAAACGAATGTTAGAGTTATTAACTCTTTCAATAAGCGAGCGTAGCTCAGTGGTAGAGCTTCACGTTGCCAACGTGATTGTCGACGGTTCGAATCCGTTCGCTCGCTCCATTT
>CAZVCD010000096.1:0-9430 GCA_964625675.1 uncultured Victivallales bacterium
GTCTAACCGTCACCTTAAAATTTTCGCCGGTTTCGATGAATGCTATTTCTCCATCTGTACATGTTACACGAAGAATAGTTAGCGTATCACCTGGGTGTTCTTTGCATATATCACGAATCTTATTCAGTGTATCGTCTTTGGCACTAGCTTCATGTAAGATAATATGTATTTCTTTTGTATATTCAAGTGGTGCACTTTCGAGGCTAAGCAAATCTTCTACTGTTATTTTGTTCGACTCTTCTTCGCTTCGGGAATTAACAGTGCCTAGAATGAAAACCGGCTTATTTTCTACTAGGAGGTCGCTGACTTTCTCGTAGGCTTGAGGAAAAACCAAACATTCAATATTGGATTCAAGATCTTCCAAACGCATTATTGCGAATTTTTTTCCAGAACGTTTTGCTACCTTAATTTCAAGTCCCGTAATAATCCCACCAATGCGAACACCTACATTAGCCGGTAACTCGGCTATATCTGGAACAGTGTGTGTGGAATAGGTTTTTATTATGTCACAGAATTCTCCTAGTGGATGACCGCTAACATAAAATCCCAGAAGTTCTTTTTCGTCTTTAAGCATATCCTGTTCATGGAATTCAGGAATATCCGGTATTTTTACATCCAGGGAATTTTGTTGACTGGAACCATCATCACCCAATAAATCGAACAAATTGCCTTGTCCAGCTTTTTTGTCTTTAATGTTTGTCTGAGCTAGAGAAATAACATCAGGCATAATTTCTATAAGTTGTGATCTGCGTAGGCCAAACGTGTCAAAAGCACCTGCTCGAACTAAATTTTCAAGAACTCTGGAAGTTAACGAATCACCTACACGCTCTGCAAAATCTGTGATTGTTTTAAATTTTCCCTCTTCATTTCTGTTTTCAATTACTACACCAGAAGCAGATTCTCCTACACCTTTAATTGCAGCCAGTCCAAAACGTATACTCTTGTCGTCTGGTGTAAAATCGAAATTACTAGAGTTTACGTCAGGGGGGAAAACATTTATTTGCATCTCTTTACATTCTTGAAGGCAGAATGCCAATTTGTCTGCGTTTTTAAGTTCACTTGTTAGCACCGCTGTCATAAATTCTACTGGATAATTGGCTTTTAGATATGCAGTTCTGTAAGCAAGAAACGCATAAGCCGCACTATGAGATTTATTGAATCCGTATCCGGCAAACATCTCAATTTTATCCCAGATACCATTTGCCTTTTTCTCATCTATATTATTATGCGTTGCACAGCCCTCAACAAATTTCTTTTTTTGAGCGGCCAATACATCTATTTTTTTCTTTCCTATCGCACGTCTAAGTATATCTGCTCCACCAAGAGTGAATCCTGCCAAAACCTGTACGACTTGCATGATCTGTTCCTGATAAAGCATTATGCCGTAAGTTTCCTTAAGGATAGGTTGCATTTTAGGGTGATCATATTCTACTGTAACTTTGCCAGATTTTCTCTGAATAAAATCTCCAATAAACTGCATAGGTCCAGGGCGATACAATGCTATTAAAGCTATTATAGCTTCAATATTATCTACTCCAAATTTTTTACAAAGTTCTCTCATTCCTCCTGACTCAAGCTGGAATACAGCAATAGTATCACCTCTATTGAGTAGCTTGAAGGTTTCTTCGTCTTCAAGTGATATATTGCTAATATCTATCGTTTCTCCTCTGTTCTTTTCAATATTATCAAGAGTATCTTGTATTATCGTAAGTGTGCGTAGCCCCAGAAAGTCCATTTTTAGAAGGCCGAGTGTTTCGCATGGATTTGCAGGGTATTGAGTTATAATTTCACCGTTTGAGCCTTTAGACAAAGGAACTAGATTATTTAGTGGTTGGTCTCCGATGATAACACCAGCCGCATGAATACTCATATTTCTATTCAGTCCTTCAAGAGGTTCTGAAAAATTAAAAAGTTCTCCAATCCAGCTTTCTTTTTCAATAAGTTCATTTAGTTCCTTATTATTTTTTCTGGAGGATTCAAGAGTCATTTTAGGGTCATTAGGCATTAATTTTGTTATTTGATTTCTCTGGTCAAATGAATAGCCCATTGCTCGTCCAACATCTTTAACTACAGCCTTTGCTTTAAGTGTTCCATATGTTCCTATCTGTGCAACACTATCTGAACCATATTTATTTCTTACATAATCTATCACTTCAACTCTGCGACGCTCACAAAAATCTATATCAAAATCCGGAGGACTTACGCGTTCCGGATTAAGAAACCTTTCAAAAAGCAGACCATAACGAATTGGCTCTATGTCTGTAATATAAGCAAGATATGCTACAATACTGCCGGCTCCGCTACCTCTACCTGGTCCAACTGGCACACCTATACTTCTAGCGTATTTAAGAAAGTCCCAGACAACAAGAAAATAACTGCAGTAATGAGATGTGTCTATAGTGTTCAACTCAAATTCCATTCTGTCAATAACTTCCTGCTGCTCAGTATTCAGTTTATCCTGTTTTCTTGAATCAAATCCATATCTGTCCATCATACTGTCTAGACAAATATTTCGAAGAAAATCTTTTTCAGAAATTCCGGTTTTAATTTCATAAACAGGGTAATGATTTACATCCGGAACAAAAGGAATTACTAAATTACATTTTTCAGCTACAGCCAACGTATTTGATATTGCTTCAGGAACTTCTTTAAACGTTTCAAGCATTTCATCGCCACTTTTAAAATAAAACTGATCGCTGAAGAATTTAAATCGTTTTTCATCGTCAATGGTATTGTTTGTTTGAATACAAAGCATAAGTTCGTGTGATTTAGCATGCTCCTGTTTCAGATAGTGAGCATCGTTGGTGGCGACTAAAGGAATGTTAAATTCTTTAGAAAGTTGTATGACTTCTTTATTAACATCTTTCTGCTCCTGCATCCCGTGGTCCATTAATTCTAAATAAAAATTATCTTTGCCGAGAATATCAAGGTATTCCTGGAGTGCTGATTTTGCATTTTTTGGTTTTCCATTTAAAAAGTTTTTCTGGATCTCACCCTGTAGACAGGCACTCAGTCCTATTAGGCCTTCCGAATGCTCAGCTAAAATGTTTTTATCAATTCTGGGCTTGTAGTAGACACCCTGTAGGTGTGCTATTGCATTTAGCTTACACAGGTTTTGGTAGCCAATAAAATCTTTGGCCAGTAGAACTAAATGATAACCTTTGATATTTGGAGTACGGGGATTTCTGTCGTCAATGGTGGTAGGTGAAACGTACATTTCACAACCAATAATTGGTTTTATAGCCTTTTCGTTCATCTTCTGATAAAAATCAATTGCACCTCCCATTACACCATGGTCAGTCATTGCAACTGCCGGCATACCGTATTCTGTAGCTAGTTTTACCAAATCAGCTTTATCTTTGCTTTTCTGGTATATTGAACAGGCACCATCAAGGAGACTGTAATCTGTGTGCACATGCAAATGAACGAACTCAGTAGACATAAAACAAGTATTTCCTCTTATTAAAAAATTCTAAATCCTAAAAGCTGAAATTGGCAGAATAAATACTCTACACTAATTTGTGAGAATAAAAAAAGAGTGAATAAAAATAAAGAGTAAAAACAACTAAAGATTCTTAAACTTATCCTTGGTCATTCGATATATACCTTATTCACCAGTATTTCTTTTGAAGAATAAACCCTTCTTCTGTATTTTCTATATGCCAATGTATCTCCGTTAATTTTTTTAGAAAAACATAATCATGACTGACAAGCAGTAGTCCACAAGAATATTCATTCAGTGCGCTTTCTATACACTCGATAGAAGGCAGGTCTAGATGATTTGTCGGTTCATCCATTATTATCAATTGTACATTGTTGAGCAGACCCATTGCTAATATTAGCTTTCTCACTTCACCCGGGCTTGGTATTAATGTGTTTAGCACTCTTTCCGGCTCAGAACCGAGCCGCCTTATTAATGACATTATTTTACTAAGCTTCTCTTTTGGCAAACTTTTAACTGCTTCAATGATTTTTTCTGAGTCAATACTGTTAACTTCCTGTTGTAGAAAAACAACATTGCCTTTGGTTAAGTCAATATTTTTATTATAACTCTGATTAATGTGCTTTTACCCGCCCCATTAAGGCCTGTTAGTGCTATACGGTCCTTTGGTTTCATATTTAAGTCGGGAGTTGCTAATATCTTACTACCTCCTAACTGTATGGCACTGTTCGGTATATTAAAGATATAGTTACATTTTAAATTATTACCTTCTACATTTATGCCCAGTTTATGCTGTTTGACTCTTTTAGTATTAGCCGCTTTATTTTCTGCCTGCGTTAAACGTCCTTGAAGCTGGGTCTTTAGTTTCCCTGCGACTCCATCACGTCCGGAAACCCTGCCGGCATCAACTTTATCTCGTGCGTCATTGTCATGCTTTGCAATATTTCGTTTTGAATTTTTACTTTTAATTTTTGATTCTTCTTCATTTCTTCTTTGTACTTCTTTTTTAATTTTTCTATAGCTTTTTCTTTCCAATTGATATTGTTTATTTAGAAAATCTCTTTCCTTTTCTCTCTCTACTATACATTCAGTATATCCACCTTTATATATTTCTATATCAGGTGGTTCTACATAGATACAGCTATGACAAAGATCATCCAGTAGTTCTCTATCATGACTTACAATGATACCTGTACCTCTAAAAGATTTTAAAAGGTTAATCAGACAGCTCTTTGCCTTTATATCGAGGTGGTTTGTTGGTTCGTCCACAGCCAGTACTAATGGTTTTTGCCACATAGCAACAGCGACTTGAATCCGTTTACGTTCTCCATGGCTAAGTGTATTCCAACGTTCCAACCATTCGTCTGATATATCTAAATATCCTTTTAACCGGCCGACTTCTTTATCGTATGAATAGATAAAATTTTCAAATTCAACTGGCGCAGTATCAGTTCTTTGAGAACAGAATATTACTTTGCCAGGCATCTGTATAGTTCCTTGAATTGGTTTTAATATTCCGGACGCCAAATGAAGCACGGTTGTTTTACCTGCTCCATTTGCACCTATTATTCCAGTCCAGCCCGGTGCGAGTGTGGCATTTATATTATCAAATAATTTTATTTCAGAAGTATCATATGAAAAAGATACTTTATTAATTTGTACAAATATACTCATTTAAATTTCCCTAAACGGTAATGATAGTTATTAATTTGTACAGCACGTATTTTGTTTATAATGCCAGTAGGGCAGGGTGCGTTAAAAAAGTAGAACTTATCTAATGAAAGAGAGTTTCTACAACGAGACAAAAAACGGAACTGTAATCAAATAATTTATAATTATTAAAAACTGCTTAAAAATAAACAGTTGAAAACTCTGATTCCATTTTTATAATCTCACTGGACAACTCCTTTTAAGGTATTTACATAACTAATCGCTCTGGCGATAAAGCATAATAAATATAATTAAAGAAAATACAAAGTCAACTAAATGTATGTTTTTATGTTGACTTTGTGCTTTTTATGACGCCAGACAATTACGATAAAACCCCTCAAAATATTTATTGAAGGTGATTTTTATTTTAACTTAATTCTTAAGCTGCTGAAGTTTAATACAGTATTCAAATAAATATGGCTGGAAATAAAAAATCCAGCCATATATAAAATTAATTGATGTATATAAGTCTATTGTTAATGTTTTATTCTCTAATCAGTCTGTCAAGGATTGGTTTAATTACAAGGAAAATAATTGAAAAAATTAAAGTTCCTATTGCAAGAAAAAGAAAAAACCCTTGATAAACAGGTAAAGTCTCCAGTGGTAATGCCCCAGTAGGGACTGCTGCACGAATAGCTAATTTTGCACCAAAAATACTACCAAGAGCACTTGCAAAGAAAAATATTCCATAAACAAAACCAAGATATTTATCTACTACTAGCTCTGCTACCATAGCTAGTCCAAGACCGGCTATAAGTATTTCTCCGAACCCTTGAAATACGTAAAACAGAAGAACCCAAAGAGATGTAATTTTGCCTGAGGCGTTAGGGAAGAAAGTACTAATCCATAATACTAAAAATCCTACTGTGCAGAAGAAAAAACCTATACAGAATTTAGTAGTTATTTTAATACTTTTCCCTTCTCTTGAGTTTTTCGTAAAATAACATCCCAAGATTGGACTAAAGATAACTATTATGAGTGGATCAAAACCTTGAAAACTAACCTGTGACATGGGTATACCTAGAAAAGAAGGAAATACGTTATGCAACGCAAAGAAGTTTATAGAAAGATACATTTGTTGATACAGAGTGTAAAACAGTATTACCTGGCCTATTAAGATAAGAGCAACTATCATTTTTCTTCTGTCTTTAGCGCTATCTAGTTTAAATGTAAAATAGAAGAATACTCCGACAGCTATTGCAACTAGTGTATATGTAAAATAATATGCTATGTTTACATGCTGCAATAGAAATGTAGTAAGAGCAGTTAGAAAAGCTACAAACAGAAGCACAAGTATTAACCTATGCATCTTGAGGGGGGAAAAATCTGGTTCTGAACCGATTTTTATTACTGTTTTTCTCTGAAAAGCAAAGTTTAGTAATGCTATAATCATACCAAGCCCGGAAAGGACAAATGCTAAGTTCCACCCATAATGCTGTGCTACAGCGGGGGCAAGGAATGTTGCAATAAGAGAACCAATATTAATCGCCATATAGTAATAAGTATAAGCTGTGTGAAGGCGGGGGTCATTTTCTTGGTAACTTTTAGAAAGTAAACTTGAAGGATTGGCCTTGAATAATCCTTCTCCTACAGCAATCAAAGCAAGACTTAAGTACATGAGCTTAACATTTGCAAATGCGAGAGTAAAGTAGCCCGCCATAAGCATTATTGCCCCTAAAACAATGGTTCTTTTTGTCCCTAATAGTTTATCTCCAACATAACCGCCTATAATAATAAAGGCCCACATCAATGCAGCAAAAGCCCCAAAAAGTTCTTCTGCATGTGCTTCAGAGAAATTAAGTGCCTTCACAAAATAAAAATACACAATAACAGTATTCATTACATAATAGCCAAATCTTTCCCAGAACTCAAGAAAAAATATCATGTAGAACGACTTAGGGTGTTTTTGATGGGCTAAATCTAGTTGATTAGTTTCAGACGGCATAGTTTTTACTCCCTTGTTTAAATTTGATATCTATCCGATTTTTATTATATCAATATTTTTGTTATGCTGCAATACTAGATATATAAAAAAAATCTTTTATTTGAAAAAACGATTTGTATATCCCTTATCAAACAGGATAAGAGGTTCATTTATACTTTGTAAAGAATAAAGGGAAGCGCTAGCCAAAACTTCCCAAAAACTTTTTCTATATGTCAATATATATCAATTTATTATTTTAGGATGCTAGATAATTACTATAAAAACATTCGCTTCTAGATGATAAAAAAACTAGATAATTATACTGTATTATATTTGATAATAACTTTCAGATGATTAGCTTATGTGGGAGTTAAATGATGGTTGAGTTTAATTCATACCCAAAGCGAAATGGTTTCCGGTAAACAATAAAAAAAATGAGAATAAAACTCTCGCAGATAACCCGAAACCAAAAAGACCTTTGGTATAAATTGCAATCCTCAACCATGTTTCCAAAAAAAACAAAAAATAACAGTAACTATTGGGTTAAAATCTGACTCATTACTACAACAAAAAATGGGAGGAATAAATGGATCAAAACACAGAAACTTATAGTGGCACAACTGTAAAAATCGAAGCAAAAATACTACTTTATAAACATATTGTTGTATTTATAGCAATCAATCTTTTTCTTTGTCTTATTAACCTTATATGCAGTGCTAGAATATCTTGGGCACTATGGCCTATTTTGGGTTGGGGTATTCTGATAGCTGCTCACATCTTTTATGTAGTTTTTCATACACAGGATTTAAAAGAATGTATGATAAAAAAAGAAATAGCTAGAGAAGAAAAAAAGAAGTCGACCACAAAAAAATGATTGTTGAGGTTCTTTTTCATAGAACTGCAAAACATGAAATAATTTAAAGCCCATCAAAAGTTAAAATTTAATGGGCTTTTTTTATTTGTGTTTTAATAGTTTATCTTTCAGGCCAGAGTCACGTTCTGTTTTTCTTAAAACAGCTTTAGCCAGGATATCATCATTAGCCCATATTTCACAGTGTTTTTTGGCTCTGGTTATACCGGTATAGATTAGTTCTTTAGTTAAAAGTGGAGAATCTCTGTCCGGTAGTATCATAAGAACCTTTTGAAATCCCGACCCCTGCGATTTGTGAATTGTCATAGCATATACCTGGTCATATGCGGGTAATGCAGAAATAGAAATACTTCTTAGTTTTTCGCTATTTAAATGGGGGAAATATGCCTTACTGTTTCCAGCTTTATCAGGCCATATCAATCCTATGTCGCCGTTATATAGTTCTAGCTGATTATTGTTCTCTGTTATCATGACAGGGGCACCTTTAGTGATACGTTCTGCCCCGAGCAATAACTTATGTATTATATCATTAATATTTTTGACCCCATATTTTCCTACATAATGAGAACACAGTATCCTAAATTCAGAAAATATATGATATGCTTCTTCTACTGTTGCCGCATTCACATAGTTACGAAACATTACTTCACTGCCGTCGATGTTCAGTGTAAGGTTTTCTATATAGGAGTTGATTTTTGATTCGATATCCTGAAAATTAGGGGTATTTATGAGACATAATTCTTCTGAACTGCGGATATGATCGTATTGCAATACGCCCTTATTTATAGCATTCTTTAGGAGCCCGATGCCTTTTGTATCATCAAAACGCCGGCTTATATTTAGTAAAACAACGCTATTTGTCAGGTTTGTATTATTGTGTATGGGAGCTAATGAACAGTTGTTATTTTCCTGTATTGATTTGAACGCCTTGCAAAAGTCAGATGAAAAATGATTGTGTTCTGATGCCTCGTATATGCTGGCAACAACAGCCCCGGCTTCGACTGATGCCAATTGATCTTTATCGCCAAGTAGAATTACCCTTGCTGATTTTGGTATTGCATCCATAAGTTTTGCAAATAATGTAAGGGAAACCATTGATGCTTCATCGATAATAATTACATCTGCTAATATAGGATTGCTTTCATTACGGCGAAAATGCGGTGTTAATCTTATTCCTTCAAGCAGACGATGTATTGTGTAAGATTCAAGCTCCTTTAATCTCTGTTTGGTTCCAGGATTTTTGGGATTGAGGTTGGGGAGTTCCTCTGCAATGGACTCTTTGAGACGACCGGCTGCTTTGCCTGTAGGTGCACATAACTTAATACTTAAATTAGGGTCATTATCAAGAAGTATAGTTAGAATAGCTGATACAACTGTGGTTTTTCCTGTTCCAGGCCCCCCAGTAATGAGAGTTAAACCATTTACAATACCAGCAAAAATTGCTACTTGCTGCCAATCGATGTCATCATTTGTGCTTGCCATG
>CAZVCD010000097.1:0-9306 GCA_964625675.1 uncultured Victivallales bacterium
ATGTAGAATAGGGTTTTGTCATTAATTTACATTTAGGCCCGCATTGCGGGCTTAAATGTAAGATGTGCCAGACCTTTAGCGAAGTTAAGTGCACCTACGATAAATACGTATATACTAGACTTTTTACTATTAATTGTTTTTGCATTGATACTAAAATTAAATTAGACAGCGCTAATGCAAACCTTGTAACATAAAAGCAGTCTTTTTCATAATAATATCTCGAAATAAGTAATATTTAGTGCCTTTATGATGAGCGAGGTTGTAAGCGCGCTATTGCCAAAGCTGATTGATCAGATAATGCCTGGAAAAAATATAGTGAATCTGTGTCAAAGAAAGATTTTTTATTACTAAAGTCAATACCTATTATACCAATATTATCTTCTGCTACCTTTAGAGGAATAAAATACCAGTTTGAAGTAGATAGCGTATCTGTACCATAACCGCTGATTGTATGATGTTTCCAGGACCAGTGCAGAGCCGCTTTTGACTTTATTGACATATTAATTTTTTCAGGATAGTTGGCCTGGATTTTTATATGATAGTCATCCGGAAGAAAGATTGCTGTGTTAAGTCCAAATGTTATAAAAAATCCTTCACAGATAACAGAAAGCAGTTCTTGAAGCGTGGAGGTGTTTGCAAGCTTTTTAGAAAATTTAAACTGTTCAGTAATCGTTTCTTCTCTTTTTTTAGATCGTAATGTTTGACCTTTTAATATATAAGTGAATCTGTTTACAATATAAGAAGCGATTAAAAAAATAAACAGTCCTGGGACAACTGTTGCTTTATTTTTAATACTAAAGATACAGTAAGGTTCTACGAAAAAAAATGTGATGATTATACAGCAGAGTACTGCACTTAACATAGAAACTCTAAAGGTATATTTAAAAGATGTATAGAAAACAATCAGAAGAAAAACTAACGATATAGTTATTAAATCTATTAACGGTATTTTCATAAAAGCATATAGTATAAATGTGGAAATCGTAAGCAGAAGTGAGGAATTAATATATGAAAGTAATGAGGTTTTTTCTTCTGATTTTATGTAATATTTATTAAATAATCTTTTGAAAATATTTGTTTTATCTTCTTCTGGCTGCTCATTTATTACATGAATACTTATATTGCCACTATCCCTAATTATATCATCAAGTACTGAACCGACTAGGAATTTAGCCAGCTTGTTCTGAACTGATTTGCTTAGTACAATATGGGTTATATTATTTTCCTTTGCATAGGAAATAATGCATTTTGCAACCTTTACTGAAGTCAGAGTTACTACATCTGCACCTATATGTTCAGCATATCTTTTATGATTATTTAACTTTTTTACTCTTTTGGGGGATAGGGTATGTAAAGGAGAGCCTACTGTAATGGCAACTAAATCTGCACTGATAACATCAGTAAGTCTTTTTGCCGATCGTATTAAATTGGGAGTTAAGCTACTATCACTTATACAGACAAGTACTTTTTCTGATATAATCCAGGAATCTTTAATACCCTGTGCGTGTTTATAAATAATTACTCTTTTACTGATACTTTTTGCAGCTGTTTGCAATGCAAAAGCCCTTAATGCAGAAATATTCGTTTCAGAAAAATAGTTATCCAGTGCTCTTTCTGCTTCCTTGGGAATATATATTTTTCCCTCTTTAAGTCTCTGTTGAAGTTCTGCCGGAGTGATATCAATAACTACGGTTTCATTGGCAGTTTCAAAAATATGATCAGGTACTGTTTCTTTTACTTTTACTTTAGTAATCTGATATACTTCATCTTTTATGCTTTCTAAGTGTTGAATATTTACTGTCGTATATACATCTATACCAGCATCAAGTAAGTTAAGGATATCCTGATACCTTTTATTATTTATTGAACCAATCATATTACGGTGAGCAAGTTCATCAACTAAAACTACTTGGGGACGAAGTGATATTATTTTTGATATATTAAGTTCCCAGAATATTTTATTTCTGTATATAACCTTTTTCCTACCTACCAAAGTTAATCCGTCCATTAATTTTTCGGTATCAAGTCTTCCATGAGTTTCTATAATACCTACGACTACATTAATGCCTTCCGTCTGAGCTTTGTGGCCTGCTACAAGCATTGCATAGGTTTTTCCTACACCAGGAGCCGCCCCGAGAAAAATTTTTAATTTACCCTTTTTTGAGTTTGACTCTTCTTCTAAATTTGCGGCTGCAAGCAGTGCTTCAGGGGTGGGTCTCCCGTCATTATCATAAATTTCTGAATTAATTGCTTCTTTGTTCATATTGATATTTTTTTTCTGCATACTGCTAATCCGTTTTTGATGTGTAATGCCGTGGCAGGTTGCTAAGTGATTACTGATTATAGTTATCCAGTGCTAAGTTTAAAGCTAATACGTTAACCGTTTTCTGACCGAGAAATCCTAAAGATCTTGGATTAATATTATCTTTTATTAATTGGTTGATGTTTTTTATAGGAATAACCCGGGTTTCTGAAATTCGTTTTGCCTGATAATAAGCAGCCTCCGGTGAAATGTCAGGATCAAGACTGCTTCCAGAATCCGTAATTAGATCTAAAGGAACAGCTTTATTGGGGTGTAAATTAGTACTCTGTTCTTTTTGAATTCTGGATGTAATTACTGCAATCATTTTATTGCTTGTAGGAGTATCTATTGGAGATAGGTTATTTGGTCTGCCATGAAAATATTTATCTTTTGTGAATTTCTGCTGTATAAGCATGGAACCAATAATTTTACCATCCTTTATAACAAGACTTCCATTTGCTTGACGCGGAAAACAAACCTGCCCGATTCCCATAATTATAAATGGATAAATTAATCCCAGTATAATTGTTAAAATGAGCATCAAAAGAAAAGCATTAAGTATATATTTTAAATATTTTTGATTCATAATATTATCCTGGTTTATTTTTTAAACTAAATGCAAAAAACAAATTACCATGTCAATTACCTTTAAGGCAACGAAAGGTACAATTATTCCACCTAACCCAAATATTAGTAAATTTCTTTTTAATGCACTTGCAGCAGAAACCGGTCTGTATTTTACACCTTTGAGTGCCATTGGAACCAAACAGATAATGATTAAGGCATTAAATATTATAGCTGATAATATAGCACTTTGCGGGGAACTTAAACCCATTATATTAAGTGCCTGAAGGCCTGGATAGGATGCGATAAATAGAGCAGGTATTATTGCAAAATATTTAGCTAAATCATTTGTGATACTGAAAGTAGTAAGAGAACCACGGGTCATTAACAGCTGTTTTCCTATTTTTACTACTTCAATAAGTTTCGTGGGATCAGAGTCCATATCTACCATGTTACCTGCTTCTCTGGCAGCAGAAGTGCCTGTTGCCATTGCTACTCCAACATCAGATTGAGCTAACGCTGGTGCATCATTCGTGCCATCTCCACACATGGCTACCATTTTGCCTTCAGCTTGTTCTTTGCGAATATATTCGAGTTTTTGTTCCGGTGTAGCTTGAGACAGGTAGTCATCGACACCTGATTCTGCAGCAATAGCTGCGGCTGTAAGTTCATTGTCACCCGTAACCATAACTGTACGGATACCCATCCTTCTTAACTCCGCAAATCTTTCCTTTATTCCCGGTTTTATCATATCTTTTAAATATATGGCACCGATAGCTTTATTGTTTTTTGTAATTGCTAGAGGTGTCCCGCCCTGCATTGATATTTTCTTTACTATTTCATCAAGTTCAGGCGGGACTTTATTTCCGTTTTGAATTATTAAATCTTTTATAGAGCCAACAGCACCTTTTCTAATTTCTTCATTATTAAGATTTATTCCGCTTATTCTTGTATACGCAGAAAAAGGTATGAATTCTGCGCCTTCAATTGAATGTTGTGAAGGATCAAGGTTGTATTTATCCTGAGCAAGGGTCACAATAGATCTTCCTTCAGGTGTTTCATCGCTAAGAGAAGATAGTAGGGCGGTTTTAGCGACCTCGGACACATCCACTCCAGGAACAGGAAAAAATTCCGAAGCAAATCTATTACCAATAGTTATTGTTCCTGTTTTATCTAAAAGTAAAATATCAATGTCACCTGCTGCCTCTACTGCTCTACCCGATTTAGCTAGAATATTTGCCTGAAGCAGCCTGTCCATACCCGAAATTCCTATAGCTGAGAGTAAGCCTGCAATTGTTGTAGGTATAAGGGTTATAAACAGAACCATTATAAGAATGACAGGAATAGATTTTCCGGTATAGAATGCAAAACCTTCTACAGCGCTGCATATAACTATAAAAATAAGAGTAAATCCGAAAAGCAGGACATTTAATGCAAGTTCATTCGGAGTTTTACTGCGCTGAGCGCCTTCAACAAGTTTTATCATTTTATCAATAAAACTTTCTCCCGGATCTGATGTTACTTCAACAATAACTTGGTCAGATATAACTCTGGTGCCGGCTGTTACAGCACATTTGTCACCGCCACTCTCTCTGATAACAGGTTCGGATTCACCAGTAATAGCTGATTCGTCTATAGATGCCATTCCATCTATTACATCACCATCAGCAGGAATAAGGTCATTTGTTTCGACAATTACAATTGATCCTTTTTTTAAGTGTGAAACATCAGTTAATGTATAATCTTTAGACTTTTTATCTTTTAGCAGTTTTGCTTTGAGGCTACCTTTTGTTTTTTTTAAAGAATCAGCCTGGGCTTTTCCTTTTCCTTCAGCAATTGCTTCTGAAAAATTGGCAAACAGAACAGTAAACCATAGCCATAGAGTAATCTGAGCAATAAATAAAGATGATTCGTTAGTTATATGGAAAAAACTGTTTACAAAAATAACAGTGCAGAAAATTGAAATAACTTCTACAGAAAATAACACTGGATTTGTTTTAAATAATGACAAAGGATGAAGTTTTTTAAAAGAATCAAAAAGAGCAGTCTTTATTAAAGCTCCAGTGAATAAAGACTGTTTATTTTTTTTGGGCATAAATAATATCTCCAATATCGCAATATTTTAATCAAGATAAATCTTCCCGATCATTTAGCGGGTCTTGTATTTTTGTCGTTTTATTTTTGTTTGAATTTACGGCTATTTTGCATGTAAAGAAGTTAAAACGCAAATTTCTATTCATTTAAAATAACATAAAATGTTCAGCTATTGGACCTAAAGCCAATGCTGGAAAGAAGTTAAGGCCTCCTATTATCAATATACAAACAAGGAGCAGAACTATGAAAATCGGCCCTGTTGTAGAAAAAGTTCCTGAAGAAGCAGGAATGATTTTCTTTTTAGCAATTGAACCTGCTACTGCAAGAACAGAAACGATAGTAACAAATCGTCCAAGTAACATTGCAATTCCGGTTGTTATATTAAAAAAATCTGTACTTATATTAAGACCGCTTAAAGCACTGCCATTGTTATTGGCTGTTGAAATAAAGGCATAAAGTATTCTACTAAATCCATGCGGACCGTATTTTGTAAATTCACTTCCTATTGTTGGCAAAAAACATGTTAAAGCTGTAAGGAAAAGAACACAGAACGGAGATATGAGTAGAGAAATCATAACCCACTTCATTTCATATACACTTATTTTCTTGCCTAAGAACTCTGGTGATCGACCTACCATTAAACCGGCAATAAAGACTGTTAAAAGAACAAACATTAACATGATATACATGCCTGTTCCTACACCTCCTATTATTATTTCACCAAGAGCCATATTGAACATTGCAATTCCTTCCGGAAGTGGGTTGTAACTATCAATATCACTGTTAACTCCTCCATTGGATGCAGAAGTAGTAACTGCTGTATACAGTACTGAATCATCAACACCGAAACGTACTTCTTTACCTTCCATATTCATTGGCTTATATTTGGATATTGAAGTAATATTGTCAGCTTTATTTATTTTAGGGCTGCCTACTCCTTCACAGTAGTACATACAAAAAGTGAGTATGATGAATAGAGTAAACATTGCCACTAAAATAGTCCAGCCCTGTTTAGTGTTTTTGATCATTAAACCGAAGGTATATGTAAGAGCAGCTCCGATTGCGAAAATAGTAAGGACCTGAATATAGTTTGTCAATCCCGTCGGGTTTTCATAAGGATGCATGGAGTTTGCGGAAAAGAACCCTCCGCCATTCGTACCGAGAGATTTGATTACTTCCTGAGAAGCTACAGGCCCCTGAGGTATTATTTGCTGTCCTCCTTCAAGTGTGTGAGCCATTACATAGCTGCTGAGGTTTTGCGGAACACCCTGAAAAATATAAAAAAGACTTATTACAACAGATAACGGAAGCAATATCCATAATATAATTCTAGTTAAATCTACCCAGAAATTACCAATGTCATCAGTTTGTTTTCTTGCAAAACTTCTAAACAAAGCAACAGCTACAGCTATTCCGGTTGCAGCAGAAACAAAGTTTTGAACAGCTATTCCGGTCATTTGAACAAAATAACTGAGTGTAGTTTCACCTTCATAAGCCTGCCAGCTAGTGTTTGTAACAGAACTTGATGCTGTGTTGAAACTTAATATACCTGGTACAGCTTTGAGCTTTTCAGGATTAAAAGGAAGATAGTACTGTATAGTTTGTAAAACAAATAGAAAAATGAAACCAAACAGACTGAAGAGTAATACACTAACTGCATATGATTTCCAGTTTTGTTCAGTGTCAGAGTCTATAATACATAATTTATATATACACTTTTCTATTGGTGAAAATATTTTATCTAAAAAAGTTTTTTCCCGACATACTACTTTCTTAATGTATGTGCCAAGAGGTTTGGTTATTAATACTAAAATACAAACAAATAATAATATCTTTATAATACCAAGTGTCGTCATGTGAATTTTCTCATTAATAGTATTTTCTAAAATAATAAACTAAAAAAAGTTAATAGGTAAGTTAGAACTTTTCGGGGAATATCAGTGCATATAGCATATAAAAAAATAAACAAAGCATAATAATTCCTGCAACAATTATTTCAACCATATTAATGCTCCTTATTTTTTTGTAATATTAGTTTAATTCTATATTTTGTATTTAAACCATATCTATCTGATTCTCTGTACGAATCCAGTTCTTTTTCAATAATATTGAAATATTTACGAATTGCATCAATATAATTTCCAATAGAAATTTCAAAATTAAATGGTTTAAAATGATGATATTCTATTTTATAAAGAGAAACAATAATAAAATATCCATCTTTTTTCAGGATTCTTGCAATCTCTTTGAGAGTTTTTTCATATTCGCTTGCCTCAAGGGAATATGTACAGAAAGCTCCGCTAAATGAACATGATTCATATGGCAGATTAGTCATATCTCCAACGTCAAATATGATGTTACGCTTATTTGATTCTTTAGCAATATTAATCTGATAATCCGAGATATCTATTCCTGTAAGCTTGTATCCTTGTTGGGTAAGATATACACAATTTTTTCCATTACCACAACCGACATCAAGAATATTACTGTCTTTATTAAGTAATTCTTTAAAACATTCAAGCTTAGGTATTGGGTCAGGTTTGGTATGAGCAGCTTTTGTTGATAGGATTTTTGATTTTTGCATTGATAATAAAGTTACATTAGACAGCGCTAATGCAAACCTTGTAACATAAAAACTGTCAATATTTATCATTGGGCGGATAAAAAGTAGTAGAACTTGGCCCAAAAAGCTTGAGACGGCATAAACAGCCCATAAGGCTAAGATTCATATTTTATCAGAAATTTGCTAAAAATTCGTCCATAGGAATGTATTGTGAATCAAGAATGAAATCAACATCCCCCTCTTGGACAATGCCTGGAGCATCCCTCGCTTTCGGTTCGGCCCAAAGGTTGCAATGTTTAAGCATTTTCTTACTCCTGTTTTTTAAATCATTCCCTGTTCTGAGCCGTTTGTTTTCGCCTATAAGCCGGACTGTAAGCGAATTAGCCGATTAAGCAAAAAAGTGAAGATTTAGTAGGCAGACGCACCAGCGGCGTGGCTTGCCTTAGTTTCCAAAGGAAAAATCAAGATTTTTCTGCAAGGCTAACGAACAGTTCGAGCAGACACAAACAGATGGTGCAGGACAGGAGGAAGGTTGAAAGGGAGTATAGGAAGTGAACAGTGGATAGAGAGCAGAGAGCAGAGAGCAGAGGCAGCATATAGGGGTGTAGGGGATATTCCCCTTCCCTACGAGCGAAGCGATCTTTCTCATGGACAAGTGAAACAAGTGCGTTAGGGATTGAAGCCTTTTAGGCTCTGTTCACAAAAACCCGTCCCGGAAGGGAACGGCATAAAAAATATTACCATGAAAAAAGGTTCATATTTGAGGGTATCAGAGTATGCCCAGTATATGGGATTGTATGCATTAACTGACAAAACAGTACGGTTTAAGAGCAATTTTTCCCATAAACTCTACCGATCCTACTAATAACAATAATATTTCTTTAAAAAGTCTTGTAATAGTAATTAGGTCGCCCTAATATTATTAGGGTAACCTAATTTCAGTTGTTTTATTTTTGTAAAAAAAAACATATACTGAGTTTATTAGGTGCAAATCCGTAATTAACAAGAAAACTAACAGAGAAGGAAGGAAGAAGTAATGAAGTCATTATTAATCGCCGGGATATTGTTCTTATCATTAGTCGCTTGTGCGGAAACGGTAACATCAACAATAGATGGAATTGTTACTTATCTGCCGATTAAAGGACAGATAATAAAAAAAGGTAGTATTTTAGCAAAATATGATGAGGAAGGTATGGATTTCGATATTGAAGAAAAAGTACTGGAAATAAAATGTTGTGAGAAACAAGTAGAAGATGTTAAGACAGATATTGTCAGATATAAAAAACTTGAAAAATCAAAAGTAGTCAGTACTGCCATTTTAGAAGATGTGCAGGTTTTATATCATGATGCAATAATAAAATTGGCAAGACTAAAGCTCCAACTAAGAAAATTGAAATCGGACAAGGGAGATTATATTATCTATGCCCCGTATGACTGTAAAATTACAAAAGTAATAATTGTAACAAATTCAGGCAGAGAAATTGGTGATGACATGCTTGAAGTCCACAGACTTGATTCAGAAGAACCTGTGAGTAAAAAAATAGCTTGGAGTTTAAATAATGCAGAAAACAATGCGACAAATGAAAGTTAATCAGGTAGGTGTAATAGAATCAGTTGCAGCCGGGGGGGAACTGGGCAGGCGAATCAGAGATATGGGATATGAAATAATACAATTACTATCAAGAAACCAACAGGAATACATAGAAACAATTTATTTATTATGCCAGAAACAATTTCATGCTCATTCAAAACAAATAGCAGAAAAACTTAATATTAAAATGCC